>JBFKKF010000523.1:0-1994 GCA_041631355.1 Bacteriovoracaceae bacterium
AGTTCTAATTAATATAATTTTCAACTTTAAGATGAATATCCCGCTCTAGATTTTTAATATCGAGAGTGGGAATTTCTTTTTTTATCCAAGTTTTAAAATCTTCAGGGATGTGAGAGATAAAGACATGGGGATCCTTCTCATCTGGGTAGGGAAGATATAGGGCCAGAGCATGAAGGGCGTGCCGATCAATTTGCATAAGATCGTGATCTGCTTCAGTAGCCTCACCGTCTTTAAAGCGCATAAAAACTGTTGGATCCCCATTATAGAGTTTGTCTCCAATTAGAGGAAAGCCATGATGGGCAGCATGAGTTCTGATTTGGTGTTGTCTTCCGGTTTGAGGAAAGGCCAGGGCCAAGATATATTTATCATTTTGATAGACTTCAACAAATTTAGTACTAGCATGTTTCCCGCGCAGTGAATCTTCAGGGAAGCAATGAATAAATTGTCTGGGAAGAAAGCCGTCTTTATTATCTAGCCTTTCATTGGCAGTGAGTGGAAAACTTACGTTTTTATTTTTATGGGCCATAAGAAAATAGCATTTTTTAACTTTATCATTTTCAAATAAGGCGGTGCATTTTTGGGCCGCTTTAGGATTTTTACCAAGAAGTTGGACACCGCTGGTTTCACGGTCCAGTCGGTGAATGGAGTGGATGGTATGTCCATATTTTTCTTCATAGTAAACCGTGGCGCAGTTAAAAAGATGCTTCCCAGTTGGGTGAGTGGTCATATATGGAGGCTTAGAGATAACTAAGATGTTATCATCTTCGTAAATTGTTTCTGGATCTAGCACAAGATCAAGTTTATTGCCCCGCCAATACTCGTCTTCCGAATTACCCCGTAAGGTAAAAATATGAACCTTTTCCCGATAATAAACTTTTACAGATGGCTTATGGGGAAAGGGACGATCAAGGATTTGAACTTCACCTGCTTGAATTTTCTTCTTGATTTGTTGTCTAGAAAAGCTTGCTAAGTGTAGGGCACAAAATTGATCCAGACGCATTCCATCATCTTCTTCTTGTACAAGTAGCAGAACTTCATACTTTTGAGTGGTAAACTTTTTTTCTAATTCAATCATATGCCTTCTCTAACGAGAAGTATCATATCTTTTCTTAATTAGATACATTAAACTAGTAAGTGCTCCATCTTTAGAGTAGTTAAACTTATTTTGTAGTTGTTGCAAGATATTCTCAATTTGTTCCCTACCTTCTTTAGTAAGTCCTGAGCCTTGCTTCTTTCCTTCCTTGGCATCACTTAACTCTCTTCGGTAGTATACTAAATTTTTTCCAATAGCATCAATAATCTTTTTTTGTTCAATTCTAAAGGTTTCTCTCAATAGTTTGGTGATACTATCCAGGACCATTGTATACTTTATTTCTTCTCCTGGGTTGTCTAGAGCATAGGCACCAATCTTACTTAGAACGTGTGCTCTAAATGTACTCGCACTTTCTTTAAGGTGGATGTTGCTCTCAAACTCTTTGATAAAGTACATATCAGGTTCTTCGAATTTACCTGTAACTAAATTTTTAATTTTTTCTTTCTTATTTAGTGCATTAATATGTAAAACATATTTTCGAATATAATCTTCATAGGATCTGTTATCAACTAATCCTAGGGACTCTCTTACCTCGGCATCAAATGAGTTTAAAAAGTGTTGTTCGGTTAAATAGAGAAATTTTTTCGGGTTATGATAATCACCTTGGCTGGTAATATTCAAAAATTCATATTCTGATTTTTTATCTGATAATTCTTTCAAGTATTCATAAACCTCGATAAAGGTATTTACTCTATTATCATTAGCAAGTTCATAAATAATTTGTTTAATTTCCCTTGGAGAGATTCCAAATTTTCCCTCGTACATAACTTCATCTTCGAACTCATCCCTAATTGCTTGGTAGCCAAGAGATAAGACTTGTTGCTCTTCTTGGGAGAGGTACTCAGGCATGGCTTTTTCAGCGATAAATAAAGCTTTCTCTAAAGGAGTTAGTTTGGGAGCA
>JBFKKF010000524.1:0-1979 GCA_041631355.1 Bacteriovoracaceae bacterium
AGTGCTTCGGCATCAGGCATACCTGCACCAACTAGTCTAAGCCCTTCAAGTACGAAACCAACGACGACAAGAGTGAAGATCATGGCATACATAAATTTTTCGCTACTAGGCTTAGTCGCTTCCAAGTAAGCAGGTTTATTAATATATCTTCTATAGTAAGCAAGGGATAACCCAATTAATATGGCAATACCTGCAAAATCAGCAAGGAAGGAGATAACAATATAAGTTGTCCCACGATAGATTTTAAAAGGGGAGTCAGCGTGGATGGCAACGAGTTCTGTCGCAATAGTAAGAATAACAAAACCGTAGTATATCAATGAGTGAAAGAGTCCAACCTTTCCATCCCTTGTGACCTTTCCGGTAAAAAAGATAGTTTCTAGAAACCTTTTAAGATTTAGTTTTTCAGGAAGAAGCGATTTTAATCCATTTCCTTGAGTTACAAACTGATACTTTTTACAAATCCCCTGAATCATAACTCCAAAAGCCGCAAACATTAATAAATACATTGCAAGTTTAAAAGAGAAAGGTATCTGCCAAAAAATTTCCCTGGTGGCCATCATCGGGTCCATTTCATCTCCTTGAGTGAATTTCATTTATATCTTAATTAAAATAATGTACCTTAAATAATATACATTATTAATAGGTTTAAGTCATGGATATGCTATTAGAACTTTCATTGTATTTAGTACTTGTCTTTTTTGTTCTGGCATTTGGAGTAAAGCATTGGCGCAAGATTAAGGTTTTGAGTGGAGTTGATTTATTCGTTGCGTTGTACTTTATTCTAATGCTTTTTGTTATTTCTCTATATCCATTGCTGGGCCTGGGCCGGATTGGAAGTGATAAGTTTTATAATCTAAATTATGCATCGATTGTAAGTTTGTTTGCAGTGATACAGGGGATGGTGGCATTTATTTGCACAAGGCACCTGGATAAGAAAAAACTGAGAACGTTGTTTAAATTACCTGTCATCGCATTTTTAGCAGGGCTATTTTTTGGTGCCCAATATATTCCTATTTTATGTCTAGGTTTTTACGGGATCACAGTTATTCTACTTTACTCCAGAGGAGAGAGAGTTCGATATCTTTTTATGAAAGTGCTAAAGTTCGTACCAATTATTTTAATTATGAGTTTTTTTTCTCTAACATCTAATTATACTATTTATACGATCCTTATTTTGTTAGTGATAGCATCATCATCATTGATGGATTTATTACACATAAATAGTTTATTTAAAAAGGAAGAAGTTTGAAAAAAGGGATTTTTTACTTTGTACTTATTTTTGTCTGCAGTTGTGCTCAAGTAACAAGCTTGAACTTGAGAAAGCATCAATTCGGTAGAATCCCAACTAAAATAGTTTGGATTCAGGTCGCCGGTCTCTCCACTGAACATATGGCCATGTTAAAGTTTTCCGGACCCGTTTCAGACGAGTTAAGCGCAGTTGAGAATTCTCTTTGTACGGGGTCCACATGGGAATATAACTTGTATAAAATTCGTCCGAGACCCCATGAGAATTTTTTAACCGAATTAAATGGTAAAAAAAATATAAAAAATACATGTGAAGATTTTCAGTTTAGACCAATTTGGTCTTACCTCGCTCCTAAGGGATATAAAATTGGCATTCTTGAAGATGAAACAAGAGAGGATGAAAGTTTGTTGAGATCACTTTCTTGCAAAGAAAGAGAAAACTATTTATCTCAAACCACATTTTGGAAAGTGAGTAAAAAAATAGGTAAAAACCAAAGTTTTTTTCACGTAAACGATGTAGAGAGTTTTGGAAGAGGTAAGATCTACTATGATAAATCCTGTAATAGCGGTGAGTGTTTTACGACTTTTTCAAGAAATATCACTTCGACCTTTTCTAGTTTCGCGAAGAATGCAAAAAACTATCTATATATCGCAAGAAATTTTAACTATCTTAGTTATTTAAAAAAGAAAAAGTTTAAACAGGCCAGGGCAGAATTGGTTGAAATAAATAGTGC
>JBFKKF010000525.1:0-1965 GCA_041631355.1 Bacteriovoracaceae bacterium
CCTCACAGGCTTACGCCCACTACGCCCTCAACGTAGCGTGTCTACCATTCCACCACCCGTGCTCATCGATTCTTGGAAGAATACAATGGAAATTATATAATTGTAAAGCCTTGATATTGCGATAAATGTTAAAAAATTTTGTCCAATTCTCTGTAATATGGCCGTAATGGGGTAAAATACTATTGGGAGCGCTTTTATGAGGCAAACGCTACTGCTGGATTCGACGTACTATCCACTTCAGATGATTGACTGGAAAAAAGCACTCGCCCTCTTTTTTACGGAAAGGGCCGAAGTCGTCGAACACCACGAAGATATTCACATCAAATCCCCAAATGCGATTTTTAAATTGCCAAAAGTTATGCGCCTTTTTTGTAAGATGGGGAAGGCCAACTCGGTTAAATTTAACCGTATCAATGTTTTTTATCGGGATAACTTTACTTGTCAGTATTGTGGGAACAGATTTAAAACGGCAGATTTAACCCTAGATCATGTATACCCAAAAAGTCGTGGAGGTGAGTCTAGTTGGGAAAATATCGTAACGGCATGCTCACCTTGTAATACAAAAAAAGCAGATAGGTTATTAGATGAAATTAATATGAAACTTAAAAGAAAGCCACTTGAACCCAAGTGGCTTTCCATATTTTTAAAACGCTTAACGAATAAAGAGATGGATTTATGGAAGGACTGGTTTTATTCGTCCTGACTTACCAACAAGGCTCAAAACATTCTCTAGCCGCTTTTACAAAGCCTTCTTTTCTTTTGCAATTATAGTCTCTGGTGGCACATTTTGATTCAAAACATTTCATGTCTGTTCTTGCACATGCTCTAGCTACTTCAGTGACATCTTCCATACTATTAAAATCAATTCTTGATAAGCTTTTAGAGGCAACTTTAACACAAGCATTGTTTGTAAGTTGGCAACTTCTAGCAATTTTAGTGAGGTCTTCAAGATTATTCTTATTATACCACGGTAGTGCTGTCATGAGAGTTTTTACGCAATTATCACCTTGGTTTCCTGAGCACCAATGGTTAACTTGTCGCTGTGATTGCTCATCTCGTACATCCCAACGGGGCAGATGATCGTTTATAGTAGATATACATTCAGGGCTTGGCTTAAGTGGACAATGCCATGGATGACGGTGAGTGGACCTGGCCATAGAAACAGTGGCGCTTAATAAGCATATAATTGCGATTAGACGTGTGATCATTATTCATTCCTCCGAAAGATTTATTGTGAAATTAGCAACTTATTAAATTTAAGTCAATTAGCTCTGTAATTTATAATGCATAGAGAAAGACATGCTGGTTGGACATTGAGAAAGTATAGCATTATATTTTCAGGAGTTTAGGAGATTTCAGTGGAGTATATCTTAAAAAAAGATTTTGGTACCATCTTAAGGGTTTATATTCGCCCAGGATCAAACTGCAACCAAATCGTAGGGGAATATGGAAATCCCTTGCGGCTTAAGATAAAAATAAAGTCGCCTCCTGTGGATGGTAAGGCCAATGAACAGTTACAAATTTACCTGAGTAAGCTCTTAAAGATTTCCAAAAATAAAATTACGTTGTTGAGAGGAGAAAGCTCCAGACAAAAAGATTTATTTATTGAAATGCCTATAGATGAACTTATTGCAAAAATTAAAGTGATTAAAAGTGGACAAAAACACTAATAAATAGCTAATATTTTATCAAAGTTAATTAAATTAAAAAGAAATAGTGATGAGTTCAAAAAGTAATAAGTTCAAGTTCATAGATTTGTTTTGTGGTTGTGGAGGTTTTAGTGCTGGTTTAGAAATGGCCGGTCACGAATGTTTATTAGGAATAGATTTTAACGAAAATGCTGTTAAAACATTTGCTAAAAATCATCCCTCTGCTCATGCTCTTCATATGGATATTCATAAATTAAATAAAAGGTCGCTCTCAAAGCTAATAGATCTAGAAGAAGTGGACATGGTGGTCGGTGGA
>JBFKKF010000526.1:0-1962 GCA_041631355.1 Bacteriovoracaceae bacterium
GAAGACCTGATGAAGTTTTCTTATGAGCTTGTCAGCTCTAAAGACTATTCAACCATATATTTATTAGCAAATAATGATTTTAATATTGGGATTGAATCCTGTGAGAATATAGGGGATTTACGAGACATTTTTCATCGTTATGGGTCTGAGTTAGTCTCAGAAGAGTCCAAATCAAAGTCATTGTTCGGAAAAATCTTTTAATTTCAGTTAGTTAATTTTTCTCTTGGAGATATGAAGTTTGTGTAAAAAATGCAATTACAGTGCGTTAAGCGCCTTTAATTGTTATATTAGCGCACGTTATTAGGATTACGACTAAGGTAGAAAAATGCAAAGTTTTTATGATTTCACTTTAGATGAGCTCACCATATTTTTGAAGGAGAATGGATTTTCGGCATTCTCCTCAAAGCAATTATTTGACTGGGTTTATAAGAAGAAAAATTTAAACTTTGAGAGCTGGACAAATATTTCAAAAAAGTTAAAAAGCTTTGCTATTGAAAATTTTGATTTTAGCTTGCCTGAAGTTATTTGGGATGGCCTATCAAAAGACGGGACCAGAAAGTTTTTATTAAAATTATCAGATAACGAAACAATTGAGTCAGTATTAATACCCGCAAGAGATCGATTAACTCAGTGTATCTCTTCACAGGTCGGCTGTGCTATTGGCTGTACTTTTTGTCATACGGGAACCCAGGGCTTAAAGAGAAATTTGAGAGCAGGCGAAGTGACAGGTCAATACTTAGCATTGAGTATTTGGTTGCGAGACAATGTTCATCCAGATGAGAGAATTACGAATATTGTTTACATGGGACAGGGCGAGCCGCTGCATAATTATGAGAATGTAAAGAAGGCGACAATTAATTTTCTTGATGATCACGCTTTCGGTCTGGGGCAAAGACGAATTACACTTTCAACCTCAGGACTTGTTCCAAAAATTAAAATGCTTCACGATTTTCCCCCTGTTAATATCGCAATATCCCTACACTCTGCTAAAAATGATACTCGAACTGAGTTGATGCCAATCAATAAAGCTTATGACTTGGACAGACTATTTCAAGCAATACGAACTATTCCATTAAAAGCTCATCGAAGAATTACTTACGAGTACCTATTAATCGACGGACTCAATGACCAAGAAAGTGATATTGATGCCTTATGTGAGCTACTCAATAGGAAAGAATCCAAAATTAATCTAATCCCTTTTAATGAGTATCCAGGAAGTAAGTATAAAAAGCCTAAAAAAGAAAAAATTATTTGGTTTATGAGTGAGCTAAATAATAGAGGTTACACTTGTACTGTCAGACAGACTAAAGGGGATGACATCCTAGCAGCTTGTGGGCAGCTTAAAACTCAATATGAAAAATTAAATTTATGGGAAGTAGAGGATAAAAGCGACAGACTTAGACTTTTTTAGTCTAGTACTTCCAGTATTGTAGGGTTGTATCTAGTTCCTCACCCTCTGAAGCCAAATCCCTATCGGTGTCTTCTTCGATGGCCTCATCAGCTTCTTCCTCTTCGCTAGCAACTGCTCTTTGGGAGTCAACCTCTTCCTCATATTTAAAATTTAAGTCATTTTCAATGGCCTTCTCGCTAGGCTTTACCACTTCAGCTTTGATAGTGAAGCTTAGAAAAAGAACAGACACTAATAATATGATGTTTTTCATAATATCTCCCTTGCTGGATACCAGCCACTCGTATTACTTAGCGGTTTTTTATTAAATAACTTTAATATGACTACGTAGTTGATCGAAGTGGTCAGGCATTAATACTTTTCTTCTATTTTCATATTGCTTGGCTATAATGGTAGGATGTAAATGATTAAGTGCTAGGAGAGTTTTGTGGCAAATGAAAGATCAAAGAGTATCGTTGGAATTTTTATATTAATAACTGTCTTGTTTATTATATTTTTAATTTTTGCTTTTTATACTGTGCAAAACTTAAAAGGCGGAGAGGGATTAAAAATTA
>JBFKKF010000527.1:0-1959 GCA_041631355.1 Bacteriovoracaceae bacterium
GCATATATCCTGTCTTTCAGCTGGGGGATTCTATTTTCAATCTGAGCTAATTGCTGGTTGTTTTGATTATAGGAACTTGATAGATAATTGTATCTATTTGTTGCCTTATTTAAAAAATTATCTACTTGGGCCAAATCTTGTTGAAGGCGATCTAATAGGTGAGACTCTCTCGCTAGATCTTCGCGATTTAAGACCACTTGTCTATGAGCTTTTTCTACCATTTGTTCTTTTTGGGAGAGCACAGAGCGAAGTTGTCTAATCTCTTGCTCTAGGGAAGGAAGCATCCCTTGTTTTGTCTGGAGTTGATCTCTAGTTGCTTTTTTATCTCGTTTAATAGCGGCAATCGTTGCTGGTATTCTGGCCTTGGTATCGTTTAATCTTTGAAGGGAAGATTGTATTCCACTTACTTTTTTCCCCGCCATTGTAAGCTCTCTTTGGGCGCTAACAACTCTTTGGTGAGTTAGTCTTTTTTGTGTTTGTAGGTTTTTTAGTTGTGATCGAAGTTGTTTAATCTTAGGATCATTCTGAGCATTTCCTCTGTTATTTCCAAGTTCGGCCATTCTTTTTCTTATCTGGGTCTTTTTATTTTCGATAGCAGCGCTTAGTTCTTGTTTTTTGTTCTGTTCATTTTCAAGATTAACTCTCTTTTGATTGCGCTCATTTCTTGCTGTGTTTAACTCTGATTTTGTACTTGTAATTTGGTTGTCTATTGTACTTTGATTATGCTCTTGTCGTTTAAGGTTTTCCTGTAATTGATTTAATTTAGATTTAAGTTGTGAAATCGAATTTACAAGATTATTTTTTGCGCTTTTAGCACTTTCAAATTGTTTTTTTGTTGAGGAGGCAGATTGCTTCTTTCTTTGTAAGTCCACTTGCGAGCTCTTTAGTCTGCTACGATAAGGAGCAAGTCTTCGATTCTCTCCTTCAATTTTTCGGTTGATACGATTTTTTTGGTGGTTAAGCTTAGATAATCTATGTGATAAATCATCTAGTTCATAATTGATTTCATCTAATATTTGGGTTAGCTCTCTTTTTCTTGTGAATAAATTTGTTAACTCATTAGAAGCAGAGTTATTTTCGCTTTCGAGTGCGTTGATATCAGAGTGAATATCGCTTTCTCGTTGATAAGCTTCTTGAAGTTGGGACTTCACTGCGTCTAGATTGTGAGTTAAGGCCACGTATTGTTCGGTCAATCTTTCATAGGTTTGTTGGTAAGGCGTGTAGTTGATCTCATCCGGAAGACTTGCCACAACCTGTGTGGATCCTAACAGTATAGATGCGGTTAATAAATTTGATTTGATGTTTTTCATAATTCCCCTTTTTCCCGTTCTGGTAAATGGTCCCAATGCTTAATTTGCATATTGAAATAGGCGAGCTTATAAGTCTAGCGATGTTAGCTTTTAATAAAAGATTGAGGTTTTAATGACACCATTGGTGTCAAAAAGGCTCTTATGGAACTAGGATGATATAGTCAGCATAAGCTCCATATTTGGGATCTTGGCCGAAATAGCTAGGATATTCAGAGTTCACAGATTTTGACACTAATTTAATGGTCACGATTTCAAGGGATGTTAAATTTTTGAGTCTGATGACTGTGCCATCATAAAAGTCAGTATGAAAAGAGCCGGCGATAGTGAAGTTAAGAGCGTGTTGCTCATTCAAGCTAAGGTTATAGGCCATAACAGAGTCAGTGAGGCATTGGGCCATAAAGTATTTCTTTATAAGGGGCTCAGGGACATGTCCTCCCATAGCATCGCTAAAGCGTTCTAAATAATTCGCTCCTCCCGTATAATGACTTTCGGGTACATATTTAGGATCAATAGATTCGATTCCTTCTTTTATCGCTTTTTGTTTAATTTTTCGAGGAAGGTTAAGTCCAAAGACAGGGGCCTTAAGGGACTGGGCAATGGCAAAGATAGGAGAGTAGCTTAGATTTTGCTTACCTGCCAGCTCGCGGAC
>JBFKKF010000528.1:0-1958 GCA_041631355.1 Bacteriovoracaceae bacterium
GATTACTCACTTTCCATGATAACAAATAAAAAATCTCCTGATGGAACCAAGGAAATTAAAAAGCATTTCTGGAAAAGAAATGCATTAAGAGAAGTGACTATTTAGAAATTTTCTAATTGTTCTTTTTCACGTGCCTTATCAATTTCTTTTAATTTATTCTGATTATCAATGATCACACCAATTCGATAGAGAATCGTATTCTCGAGGATTCCATCGGTTGGAACTTCCTTCCAGCCTTGTAGAAAGTCTCTTTCCACTCTTTGTCTTTTATATACTGTAATCTTTGAAACTTTTTTACCGTAACTATAACCTTCAGCAACGTTAATCAATAACTTCATCTCAGCCGCTTTGACAGCATCATTACTTCCAAATGAGTCCGTGAAATTTACCTGTAAGGTGTTATCCATCCACCGCGTCTTGATCTTTCCTGCCTCCTGGTTTTGGTAGGCGATATCATACCTTTTCATTATCTGTAATACCGCTTCCCAGGCAAGAGTGTAATTAGCATTATAAACTCGGGATGGAATTTGAAGTTCTTCTGTTATTTGGCGGTACTTCTCATAGGATGCACAGGAAGAAATAATAATAAATATTGTAATAAAATTAAGTATCTTTACCATAATGAAATTTTATCAAGAATATGTGAAAAATAAAACATAGTAGCCATAGTGGAACATTTCCCCATATTCCTAATTTTTGAAAGATTGTCCCACTAGTTTGCACAGGTAAACTTAGCTCTAGATCTAAATTACCTGTTTTGCCATAGCCTAGCCTTTGAACCTCGATTCCCTCATGGTTAACAAAAGTTGAAATACCGTTATTTGTTGCTCTCAACAGTGGTATGCCAAATTCAATTGTTCGCCACTTGGTTAGAAATAAATGCTGTTCTGGCTCAACTGTATCTCCGTACCAAGAGTCATTTGTTAGATTAATCATCAGATTAGGTCTTTGTTTAATAGAGTTTAAATAATCTCTAAGAAACTCAGGTCGTAAAATTTCATAGCAAATGGTGGTGATGAATTTAATATCCTCACTGGTGTGAAATAAAGTCTTTCTGGTTCCTGTAGCAAAAAAGGCCATTTCAGGAATATACTTACTTGCAAAGCGATTCAGGGGACCGAAAGGAAGAGTTTCTCCAAAAGGGATAAGAATATGTTTATGATACACATCTTCAAGTTTGGAGCTTCTATTGACAAATAAAGCAGAATTATACTCGGTTTGGTAATAGTCACCGTTAGGATTACTTTTATAATGGTCATATCCTCCAAATAAAATATTAGATCTTGCTCGATTTATTATCCTATAGAAGACTTCAGGAAGATCGGTCTTAGTAATATCATCATCGTCACTATCAATGGGGTAAGGATAAGCTGTTTCTGGCCATACAATAAGATCAAGGCTGCCAGCATGGGGAAAGGGAAGCAAACTAAGCTTCTCATATCTTTCAATAACTTCTTTTGTTGAGGCGTAACTTCCATCTTCGGACGAGGTTTTAAGAAAGTTACTTATATTTGCTTGTACAATTCTAGTGTTTAGCTGAACAGTTTCTGAAGGGGAGCTAAGAAGGGATACAATAGGGTTTATTAATATAAACAATAAAATAATAATTAAATTAAGCTTTGAAACAATTTGAGACTTAAACAGTCTTACGAGTTCAAATACCAGCAAGTAGCTTACGAAAGAAAAGGCGGGTAACCCTAAAACAGGAGCGAGTCCTAGAAAGTCAGAGAAGATAATCCAAGGCTGACCTAGCATAACCGGAAACTGCTGCGGGATAAAATACTCCATCATAGTCAAAATTGCAGCAAAGACTATACTGTTAGCCCCATATTGTAGGTATTTATCCTGTAGGTGATGAGAAAATCTTTTTTCCAATAAAAAAAGAAGCACAATCATGACCCAGTAATGAGGATTAAATAAGGGGGCGTAAAATATATTAAAAATCACCGCGAGAGGAA
>JBFKKF010000529.1:0-1955 GCA_041631355.1 Bacteriovoracaceae bacterium
GAGGGAGAAGGACGAGTATTTTAGCTCTTTAGCATTTGATATAATCTCTGATAACTTGTCATCAGAGATTATAAATGATTGAATTCATAGATCATTATAAAGTTATTTCTTTAGGGAGAGAACAAGGTTAGTAAATGAAAGATATTCAAATTGCTATTGCAGCAGTAACAAGTATCATTCTCTTCATCTTTAGTTTGGAAAACTTTTCTAAAGAAATTCAACTTATCACGGGTGAGAGATTTCGTAAGTTTTTGGGAAGATCGACAAAAATTCCAATTATAGGTGTTCTGATTGGTGCAGTTGTTACTGCTTTTATTCTATCAAGCTCTGCAACTTCTGTCATTGCAATTAGTTTGGTAAATGCCGGGGTTCTATCTTTTAAAAATAGTATCGGAATTATTTTTGGATCAAATGTAGGTACAACTGTAACCGCTCAGCTCGTGGCATTCAAATTAACGTCATTTGCACCTGCTTTTATTATAATTGGTTTTGCTCTAAATTTTATTCGCTCAAGATATTCTGTGTTTGCAAAATCTCTATTTTATTTTGGTTTTGTTTTTTTTACTCTAAATTTAATTTCTTCCACTTTAACTCCACTACAAAATGATGAGCGGGTCATTGCTTTTTTGACAGCTCCCCATGGCATAATGGTAGGTGTTTTAGTTGGAGTAATTGTTACCGCAGTTATTCAGTCAAGTTCAGTTACCACAGGTTTGGCGGTGATATTTACGCAACAAGGTCTTTTGAGCTTGGAAAATGCCATACCAATTTTAATGGGGGCAAATATCGGAACAACTGTTACAGCATTATTATCCATCATAAATATGGATTTATCGGCTAAGAAGACAGCACTGGCCCACTTTCTATTTAACGTAGGAGGTGTTTTGATCTTTCTACCTGTTTTGTATTTGTTTAAAGACAGAGTTAATCTTCTTGGTGATTCTCCTGCGTTCGCATTAGCAAATTTTCATTTGTTTTTTAACCTTATTACGACGATCTTGTTCGTTATATTACTCGAACCATTCTCTTCTATTGTAGATAAGTTGTTAGGAGAAGGGAAAATGGATTTTGAAAGAATTGATCTTAGTTTTGTAAAAGATGACTTTAGTGTTGAAAGTGCTGAGCAAGACTTACTTAACTGCTTAAATCAGATGTTTTATTTTATTCAAGAAAATTACAATTTGGTAACTTTAAGTATTGAAACAAATTATAAAGGTGTACTTGATGTTTCAAAAAGAAGAATTGAATATTTAGATTTTGTTAAAGCTGAGCTTCAAATGTTTTTTTCAACTTATATTGGTGGAACAAATAGTGAAGAAGACATAGAAAAGGTTGTTAAAATCATTGGGTCATATGAGTACCTCTTTCAAATACATGACTCTGTTAAGGATTTAGCAGCAGTTAAGGTTAATATGGAGCAAAGCTACGTTGATCTTAAGAGTGATTTAATACTTATTGTTAGAGAGCTTTCTAGTAAAACCTTATCTTTTTTCGGGCAAATATCAAAAGTTCAAGAAGGAGTGATTGACGAGAAAGAGTTAAAAAAGCATGTCCAAGAGCTACAAAAAGATCTTGATGATTTTAATAGAGACATATTGAAGTTGATGTCTAAGCCAAATAGAAGTGATGCCGGTATTCTTTTACAGATTATAACCTACACTCAAAGATTAAAAGATAAACTCGTCAACTATCATAAAGGTTTAGATTATGCGGATAGTAAGGTGTTAGCTGAAAAAATCTTAAGTAAGGATGCTAATGAGGAGCAAAAATGAATATTAAATTTTTAGGCGGAGCTGGAGGAGTTACTGGTTCAAAGATTTTATTACAAGAGGGAAAAGAACAATACCTCGTTGACTATGGTCTGTATCAAGGCTCCTCTGAGCGAAGAGAGCGAAATTGGGAACAGTTTCATGGGGCAAGCAAAGTTACTGGAGTTTTACTTACTCACGCTCATA
>JBFKKF010000530.1:0-1954 GCA_041631355.1 Bacteriovoracaceae bacterium
CCACGGATCACGAGATATGGAGACAAAGTCTGTTGAAGACTTTTTAAATTTTACCATTGAACTTAAAAATAAAAAGCTACCTACAGCTTTAAGAGATTATTAATTATGAAAAATATTTTACTACTTCAAGGTGGAGGTAGTACTGAGCATGAAATCTCACTCATTTCTGCAAAGTACATTGAGTCAAAAGTTGATCAATCTAAATTCAAAGTTTATAAAGTAGAGATATCAAAAAATTTTGAGTGGCTCCATGAGGGAGTTAAGTGTGAACTTAACCACAACAGAGAACTGATTCTTAAAGATCAAAAGTTATCGATCCACGCTCTCATTCCTTGTCTTCACGGCTACCCTGGAGAAACAGGGGATATTCAATCCTACTGCCAATTGATAAATCTTCCCTATCTAGGCTGTAATTCTGAAACAAGTGTTCTCTGCTTTAACAAGCTTGTAACCAAATTAATGTTAGAAAGTGCAGGAGTTAAGACCACTCCTTTTATTCAGGTTTCTAAAAACGAAAGTGATCTCGCTAATAATTTTTTATCCGAACACAAAAGTATATTTGTTAAGGCCACAAACCAAGGAAGCTCTGTAGGTTGTTACTTAGTAAATGATAAACAGGAGCTCAAGGAAAAAATTGCTGAAGCCTTTAAGTTCTCACCTTATGTCATTCTTGAAAAGAATATCTCTGGTAGAGAATTAGAGGTTGCCGCCTATGAATATAAAGGAAATACATATATTACTCCTCCAGGAGAAATCAGATGTCCCAATCATTTCTACTCATATGAGGAAAAGTATTCCAAAACCAGCCATACTCAAACAGATATTTTGGCAAAAGATATTGACCAGACAATAGTTGATGAAATTAACAGACAAAGTAAAATTGCTTGGAGCGCATTAAAGTTAAGGCATATGGCCAGAATTGATTTTTTCTTATCCTCCGATGGAGAAATTTTTATCAATGAAGTAAATACTTTTCCTGGTCACACCAGTATCTCCATGTTTCCATCCATGATGGAAAGAGATGGAGTGAGTTACTCTGATTTTATCAATGATATTCTAATAAATATTTCCCTATAAATAATAAATTCTGATTATAATAGAACTATGATAGGCGAAGATATATCTCCATTAGATGAACACAGGTTGTGTTTGCATTTTAGACCAGTCTTTGTGGCCCAACTACTAGTATTGGATAGTTTAGACAAAGAAGCCTACTCTTTCCAAAACAAGCATTTCCGCAAAGAGCTCGAGCCAGGAGAAGGTATTACATCTGAATTTATAAGCTATTATGCTCAAAAGTTTGGAACAAGTATTTTTATTCACAGAAGTGATTACGAAAGACTTCACAATACTCTTAGATCTGAGCTAACCAAACACACTCGATCACTCTCCATTGGTAACCCTTTAAAAAACGCAACCAAACAAATTAATTTACTTTCAATGCAGATGGGAAATTTATATGAAGACCCATTTAACGATGAAGTTTTAATGAATCAATTTCAAAGCTCAAAAAACTTTAGTAGCCTACTACTTAATAATAAAAAAATTCACAAGCAAATCTACTTTGCATTATCAAAGTCTAGATACCACTACACGATTACTCAACCACTGCTGTCCTCTATTTTACTTCTCAGTTTTTTACAAGATATGAAAGTATTTAGTGATAAGGAGATTGAGGCTCTCTTTCTAACTAGCTATTTTAAAGATATTGGAATGAGTTTTATCCCCCGTGAAAAGTTTGAACAATCCCACCTTAGTGAGTTTGATAAAAAACTCTTTGATAAACATACAGAAAACTCAATGGCCATCCTTGAGGGTAGGATTCCCCTAAATAGAAACCAACTTAGCTTAATCAAAAATCATCACCATCTTAACCATAAAATTCAAGCTGCTATTCATTCAGAAGCTGATAAGATTGATGAGGATTTTATCGTTGGAGTTGAGTCAACTATGC
>JBFKKF010000531.1:0-1945 GCA_041631355.1 Bacteriovoracaceae bacterium
AATCGCAGCCGAACCAGTTGCAACATCAATTAAATTAGATTGAAAAGTAATACCATTATTATCATTATCAGATGCTTGTACGGTATAGCGAAAAATCAATTCATCAGTACCCGTTCCTTCCAGATAACTTGCGACCCTAGTATTTCCCCCTATGGTGAGCGAGATGCGAGGAACATTGGTAACCGCCACTGGCTCAGAGTATTTTATTGTGAAATCTAAATTTCCACTGGTCACATAATCTCCATCTGCAGGTGCTGTCACGCTTACAATGGCTGGGGTGAGACCATAAACGAAGATATTCGGAGTTAAAGGAGCCACATAATCAAGTAGAGCATCATCTGTTCCTGCATCTTGAATAGTTCCACCGTTAAGAGCAATTTGTGTTCCTAGCCTAATACCATCAGAATCAATATCTCCTCCAACAACTAGATATTGAAATCTTAAAGTATTAGTTCCAGTACCTGATACATAATTTGCATTTCTCGTGGTAGACCCAATGGTCAACTGAATAGAAGGAGTTCCTCCTGTTGTATTAACCGTTACAGTATCATTAAAAACTAGGTCAATATTTATCAATTCACCATTAAAATAAGTTTTATTCACTCCAGGAGAGACAGACTCAACAAAAGGAGCAGTACCGTCAATATAAATCATCGTTGAACCAGGGGTCGAAAAAACTAGATTAGCATTGTTGCCAAAAACATCCGTTATGCTTCCACCATTCAGATCTACAGGAGAAGAAATTAACAAACCATCAGAGTCAAAATCAGTATTTCCAATATCATACTTAAAAATCATAATGGAAGTTCCGGTACCCGAAACATAATTAGCATATCTAGTCACGCCTCCAACATCTAACTGAAGACGAGGTGTTCCTGAAACAAGCATTTGATCATCAAAAGTAAGTATAAAAAACATAGACTCACCTGAATGGTAAGTCCTTGGGACAGGAGTTGAAAATCCAATAATTACAGGAGTTGAAGTACCAACTATAACTTCAGAAGTTGTAGGAACTGAAGAAATTGATGAAGGTGCAGTATGAAGTACACCATTGTTACTGTATTGAATACTACCACCATTGAGATTAATAGCGGCATCTAGATTAATGCCATCAAAGTCTTCATCTCCACTGGCTATAGTATAAGAAAAAGTAATTGTCCTCGTACCACTCCCCGAGGAATAAGTAGCTTGCTTAACATCTTCACCAACAGTGAGTGTTAAATATGGATTGCCAGTAACAGTCAGGGGGGCTGGATGAGTCAGAGAAAAACTTAAAACTTGTCCTGCCCCATAGGCTCCATCAGTAGGGAGGGAAACAGTAAAAGCATCTGCAACCGACTTATGGCCGACAATGAGTCCAGTATCATCTTCCGCCTCTTGAGCACAAGAAACTAAAAACAAAATCATGAATATACTTAGCAGGAATTGTATTTTCATCGTCTTTTTTATCCACTCAAGTTATCGTCAAAATTGAGCTAAATCCTTAATATTATTTTAATATCAAGCAAGTTTTAATTGGTGAATTATGATTAAGGACTTAAAAAGACTAATAAATTCAAAAGCCTAAGTAGCCATATATTATATAGAGTCAAAATCAATGGGTTAGAATTCTAAGCTAAACTGCCAATTTATTTAGCAAAAAAAGCTCTTATTAAATTAAATAAATTTACCATTTTGCTTTCGAAATATTTCTATTCCCTCTCTCCCGGGAAATCCCAAATAGCTTCTTTTGGTACTCATGGAATTTACAAATTTTTGATTTTCTAAATTATCAACCGCAATATCAAAAAGTTCAGGTACAAACTTGAAGTTTTGCATATATAACTCATCTAACGTTTTATACCTATCCAAAGGATATTTTATTTGAGCTAAAATTTCACCAGCATCCAATTTATCTGACATCAAATGTAGCGTGACTCCTATTTCTTTTTCATTGGCAAGATAT
>JBFKKF010000532.1:0-1944 GCA_041631355.1 Bacteriovoracaceae bacterium
AAAGCATTGCTATTGATTTGAGCTAGATTATTGGCATTTAAATAGGTCATTCCGGATCTAACTCCACCGGCTAATTCATGGATAACATTTTCAACAGAACCCTTACAAGGGATCATACGGGATTCACCTTCAGGGGCCATGCCTTGTTGCATATTTCCTCGCCAAGAAACTTGGGCATCCTTAGAGGCCATTCCACGGTATTTTTTCATTCCCCCCTTAATCTCACCCGGAGTTTCGAGAGTTCCTGAAAGCATTGAACCAAGCATGACAGAGTCAGCTCCTGCGGCAAGTGCTTTAACAATATCCCCTGAAGTTTTGATTCCTCCATCGGCAATAACCGGAATATTATGTTTTCTTGCCTCCGCAACACAAAGAGAAACAGCTGTTAATTGCGGCACCCCACAACCAGTAATAATTCTAGTGGTACACATTGAGCCAGGACCTATACCTACTTTTACCGCATCTGCACCAGCATCAATAAATCTTTTTACACCATCTGGCATAGCGACATTACCAGCGATAACATCAATATGAGGATATTTCTTTTTGATATACTCTAAAGTTTCAAACATCATCACAGAGTCTCCGTGGGCGATATCAAGAGTAAGAATCTCAACACCTGCATCCGCTAGTGCGTCGGCTCTTTTCATACCCTCTTCCTTAACTCCAACACTGGCAGAGATATGTAAATGTCCATGACTTTCTTTAAGCTTGGCCAACGACTTTACCATCTTAACTTGATCTTCAGTCGTCATAAAGCGGTGTAGAATTCCATGTCCACCTAACTCGGCCATTTTGGCGGCCATATCTGTTTCTGTAATCGTATCCATATTGGCAGCAATAAATGGAAGGGTCATATTTTTATTTTTTGTCAGTCTTGTTTCTAAATTAGGAATTGACCTAGATGTAATCTCACAATGTCTTGGCATTAACAAAACATCATCGTAAGTTAATCCTACATTTCTTTCCGTAATCTCATTTGCGCCAAACATTAAACCCATGGTTAATCCCCTATAAAAAGTATCTTTGAAAGCTGCAATATAGCGTGTTCACCGTAATTTGATAAGCAATTTTTTATGGCGAAATTTCATGAGAAAGCGGCTAAAGTCTGTATTGTCTTTTTGTAATATCTAAACATTTGTGAATTGTTAAGATGTATGCACTTGAAATTACAGGAGTTGCTCGAAATCAACTCAAATCTAGCATTCATATTCATGAACACCCATAGACTAAACGTAAAGAAAAGCGAGAGAGGAAAACATGAAAATGAAATCACAGGAAAATTTAAAAAGATTAATCTTTGCAAGCATGAGTATATTTATTTTTGTTAGCTGTGCTCAAGAGCCAGATAGCAATTTGATTGACTTAGATAAAGTAGTTCAAAATGAACCAGAGGAGGAAGTAGAGGAAAATCTCAAGGATGAAACTGTTGTTATTAACGCAGACTTAGTTAATGGCCTTTGGACCCTTTCAACATTAACTATGAGTCAAAGTAATCAAGAAATAGTTGAACCTGCAAAACTTAGCATTCCACAAGAGCGTTTGATTTTTATTCACGATTTGCAATATAATATAATTAATGGAGATATTGCCACTAAAAATATATGGACTGAACTTTCTTTTACCTCAGCTCACCCTGATTATTTTCAACAACAGGTTAAAATTTGTATTCAACAAACTCCTTTTGAACTTGTAAGTAAGATTCCTGTGGAGTTAGAAAATATCCCCTTTGATTCAAAATATGAAGTTATAGTCCTGCATCAAAATGACTCTTGTACCGAGGTCACAGAGGCCACTGTTAAGCTTTTCTCTTCAAATTATCCCAATCACTCTTGGATTGAGAATATAAATATCGATTTAGCAGAGTTTTTAATTACCGGTACTTTTGAATCAGTGATTGAAGTAAAATCCTATAACGATGAAAATCCTATAAACGACGGTGAT
>JBFKKF010000533.1:0-1936 GCA_041631355.1 Bacteriovoracaceae bacterium
GTCAGATCTCGAAATTTGATCGGTATTTGGTAGAATAAATTGCTGATCCCTAAAGATATCTTCTAATGTTATAAGTTGAACATCGAGTAACTTCATAAACTCTATTTCGTTCATTTGTCCAATTGGAAATTTTGAAATATAGTTTGTGACCTGCTTTTCGAGTTCTTTTATAGACTCAATATAATACTCTCGAGGAGATGACCCCCACTGGACATTCTTAATAAACCTTTTAAAATTTGCTTTGTGTATCCAGCGTGCATAAACCAAAGTTTGCAGAAAAACTTCATTTGCCCACTGGTAAATAATAAAGCTTTGCGCGCGAATGAGTTTTGAGGCCCTTTTTAGTTCTGCAGAGTTTTCCTTAAATAAGCTTAAGATGAGTGAAATAATTTGTTCGCTATTTTTATAATAAGTTTCGTTAACCTTTAAAATAGGTAATTCGGTGAGCATGTTTTTAAGTTTCAAGTCAATTTTTTTATCTAAAAAAGGGAGTCCTGCATTCTCTGTTGAGTATTGTATCTTCAACAAGTTAAACATTCGATGGAACAGAACACAGCGTGGGTAGATTGACTCAGTTCCCTGTGCCTTAGGCCATTGATACAAAACGATATTGTGGGGCTGTTCGGGCAAGCAAACTCCTTAGTTTAGCAAAAGTTTAAGTAATTTATTTCTATACAACCATGTTGTGAGAGTATAATTGAGTATTAGATAATTTTAAAGGATTTTTAAAATTTTAAGTAAAAGTTGAGGTCAACGTGAGTATAGCATATTTTTGTATATTAATTGCAGCAATACTTCCATTAATTTGGACAGTAGTTGCTAAAGTTAACATAGGATTTGACTTGCAAAAGAATAGAAATCCTCGAGAACACTTGGCTTTATCGAAGGGATTAGCTCAAAGAGCGAATTGGGCCCAAGCGAACTCCTGGGAAGCGTTTGCTCCTTTTGCAGCAGCTGTGATTATTTGCATACAAGTAGGTCTTGAAACATCTTTGATCAATAATTTATCAATAGCATTTATTCTTATAAGAATTGTTTATGGGGTTTTATATATTATTGATTGGGCCATGGCCAGAAGTATTGCTTGGTTTGGTGCGGCTGCGATAAATTACTATTTGTTTTACTTAGGCATTGTAAATGCTGCTACAATTCAATGACAACTTGGTCCTCCTTGAGTTGTGTTCAGAAATTGAATCAATCTATAGGTAATAGTAACTAGACCAACACTGATAAGTGCACCTGATGAAATTAAAGGGGCTTTATCTCTTAGAGGAGCGATGATTTTATTGAATAGTTGAGGGGTGAGAACTAAAGCGGGTAATGTTCCTAGCCAGAAAGTGGTCATACTGGCAAGTGCGAGAATAGGATCTTCATAAACGGCTACAATAAGTACAAGACCATAAAGAAAACCGCATGGTAGAAAAATTGAAATAAATCCTAAAAAGCCAGATCGTAAAAAATTTTGCTGGTTGTGAATACGATGAACTTTAGAGTAAAGTTTTTTGTTTAATTTTTTAAAAAAACTAAATCGAGGAATCCTTAAAGAGTAATTTATAAATGGTTTTAGCCCCCAGTAAATTAAAATGGAACCCATAAGAATTGATGTGATCAAAGTAATTGTATTAGACTGGAAGCTCTCATTTATTAAGCCTCCAATTAAACTAATTAAAATGCCAATCAAGATATATCCTAATAATCTACCTAGGTGATAAATTGTTATTTCTTGTTTGGTCCTATTAAAGGCCAGAACAAGGCCTCCACACATTCCTAGGCAATGAAAACTTCCGGTTAAGGCAATTAAAAAAGTCATCCCTGGAATTAAATACTTTGAAGTATTGTATAAATCATCTAATTGGACCAACAAGGTGGATCTCCGTTTTTTTAACAACTTCCCCAGAAGTTTTGTTGATAAATACTAAGTTTATTTTTAATGAAC
>JBFKKF010000534.1:0-1929 GCA_041631355.1 Bacteriovoracaceae bacterium
AAAATGAATTACATAACTTTAATACCATTATCCAAAATTCTTTATTTATCAATATCTCTGATTCTGAGTATGGGTTAAGCACAGTTAAAATAGGAGCCTTATTCTCAAAAATGTATGATCTTTTCTTTTCATTTCTTATTAACTCCACAGATAATAGATTTCGAAATGAGTTCTCTCTCTTTTGGAATGATTTTTACAAGCCTGTAAACATGAGTATTCTTCCAAAAGACAATCAAGTATTATTTAAACAAAAACTAAATGAGCTAAACTTAAGACTTAATTTTTTAAATGTAGTACTAACCAAAAGAAACCACAGTGTCACAAGACAGGCACTTACCCTACTAAAAGTCATTCATAACCGTTGGAACAATATACTCAAAGTCACCCTAAGGTAACTGACCGAAAAAACGACATTTCCGACAATATCTCTCAGGTCTACCTAATAGTCTACCGATAACAAACTGATGAGGATTTTATTACTGTTAATCATATTTTCCATGGGGCAAGTACAAAGTTACGCTGATGACCTAACGAGCATTGATAGATCTTGCCTGGAAACTATCAAAGAGCTTTTTGAGAAGGATAAATTTAATCCCCAAATACAAAAGCTATTAAAACTACAGGGCAAATTAACGCTTCATAGACTTGCCTGGGCCACTAGTTATGATGAAGATAATAATAGAGATTTTAAACTTGAAGAAAAAATTGATTCTATACTAGAAGATCTGAATAATGAGGACCCAAATTTTATAGAGGCAAAAAGGCTATTTGAGAAAAATAAACTGTCTAGAACTGCTCTGGCCAGAGTACTTCCTTATATAAAAGAAACACTTAATGCACAACTCGATATAAAAGATCCAGGGTTAAGAGAAAAGTACAGTATTCAAGAAAGTGATATTAAGCTTCTTGCCATCTTGGCAGAAAAAGAAGCAAAAAAAAGTAATGGATTATTTGATCACCTCTTATCAAAAACCCCACAATCAGATAATTCTATATTAAATTTCACCAAGATAATTAACTCATCTATGCGAGACCGTCCATTCGATGAGAGGACAAAGCAGAGGATTAAGAAACAAATTGAAGGGCTTACAACTGAAATTAATAAAATTGTAGAATCACTGCCCATAAGCTTAGAATGTAAAAGTCAATTTATTGCCTCTTGTAAACTTGAAGACTCGCCTAGTCCACTACCATCGGCTCTACTAAATTTCATAGAAGATTTAGATAGTTTTGATAAACAAGCAAACCTACGCTATGGAGATTTTTGGCTTCATGTTGGGGGAAAAAAGACAACTAAGGCAAAAATCCCAACACCTCCTGACGAGAGTACTAAAGTGGCTTCCCCTCCTCCTGCTCAAGGTGATGAGAAAACATACGAAGAAAAATTAGCAGATCAAGTACTCAATACATACTCCCCGTATTTTTTTAGTAAAAGAGAGTTATTAGAGGATAAAGAGCTTCTCTTTGCCCTTGCCACTGCACTAGATAAAAAACATGATCACTTTCTATATCCTAATAAAGAAGGAAAACTTACTAAATTTTACCTTCCTGAAACATACAATTCCAAAGATCTAGAAAGTTACGGGATGAAAAAATATAATTCACGTAATAATTCATTCTTAGGCCCAGAGTTTTATTACCGAGATTACCTGGCCCTCGCCCCTAAATTTGAAGACCAAGACCAAAAGTCACGGATAAACTTGAAAAAGAAATTTGTCGCATTGTTGATTGGTGCAAATGAAGGACCAAATAAGCAGAAGCTATTTGAGTTTAGAGGAAAACTTTATAATGCCAAAACAGGGGAATTAATACCCAGGGAGAAAAATAATATCTTCTTATTTCCTCTAGAAGAAGACCCTGAACAAAGCTCTTCAAGTTATGAAGAATATGTAAAGTCTGACTTAAAGCAAAAAGAAAAGGCTTGGGAAG
>JBFKKF010000535.1:0-1928 GCA_041631355.1 Bacteriovoracaceae bacterium
AAAGAATTCGATCTGGTCTTTAACATACTTGATACCACTGAGGCTTTTATTCCCAGACTTAAGTTTTTGAAAGTCTATGATTTGTTTCCAGATATTATGTATGTAGATTTCTCTTACTTACCAGATAAATGTCTAGAATTGTGTAAGTATATTACCAGAAACAATGAGATGCGAAGGGTTTCTCTAGTTGGTATGTACGGACAGAGTGAGATCAAATCCTATATCAATCAAAGTATTGCGGCCTCTGTCAGGCTTCATCATATCAAGTCTATCGATGTCCACGATGCTATTTATAACCCCATTTCACTTTTAGATGTTAACTTGGCCCATCGTCCTGAGTTTGTAAGAAGTAAAGAGTTAGACCACTTTGAAATTAATCAAATGCTTAGGGTTGGCTATATTGAGGATAATTACTTTCATGTAGAGACAGAGTCTTATTTGAAAGTAGGAGAGATCTTAGAGGTTGAATCTCACCCTCTTGAGTCAATAATGCAATCTAAGAAAGTATTCGTTAGTAAATATTATGATAGAGATCTCTATTATAATAAACGATTCGCTTATGATCTAGAATTTATTTATATAGACGATGATTACTTTGCTGCGACCAATAGAAATTGGTTACTGTATAAACAGCTAAAAAAAGACCCAAGTAAGATAGAGGATATTGGTAAAAAACATCACAAAGAGATTCTTCGTGATATGAAAAATCGAAAACTTCAATTTAGTCGTATAAAGCGAGCTATTGATGAGTGGATAAGTAAGAGGCAAAATCAAAATGTTCCTAAAAAACTTAAGATTATGATTATAGATGATGAATTGAAGTTTATCCATGACATGGGACCCGAGGTTTGGATTCCTTACTCCTTAAATATTCAAACCCATTTAAAATATGGTACCTATCAAATAAGAAGAACTATGCCTCACCTTATCGTTTACAATGAAACCGGACGAAATACTTACGAAGAGTTTTTAAATGTTTTAAATGCCATTAACGAGATAGACAATTATGATCCCTATATCTTACTTTTTAACACCGATGAAATGACCAAAGCAGTAAGAGAAGAGCTAGGCTATGAAAAAATACTTACCTTTAAGGCCCATGTTGATATTCATGATGTGAAGAAAATGGCAGAAGCCCTTGATGAAAAGCTTGGAATTTCTAATGCTAAAAATAAAGTGTTTATTGACTCTCAAAACGAAGCTTCTAGTATTTTCATTAAAAGAAAAGTGAAAGTTATTGCTATGACAGAGTCCATTTTATATTTTACATCAGATGTTGAGATTCCTATGTGGACGATTTTTCACGTGAATAAACCGATAAAAATGCTTTTAACCGTTGTTCCTCATAAAGACGATGGGCACTTTAAACACGAAAAAAACTTGTATCGCTGTCTCATTAATGGCGTTGGTGAACTTGAAAAAGAAAAACTTCGAAGACTAATTAATAAATCATTTATGATAGATGATTAAGTCTTTTGTCAGAGAGCAGGAAGCTTGACTGTGAAAGTAGAGCCATGGCCAATGGTGCTCTCAACATCAATTCTTCCCCTATGAAGGTTTATAATTCTTTGAGTGATGTACAGGCCCAGACCTGTACTTTTCTCCCCTTGAGTTCCTTCTCTAGATGCTTTTGTAAAGGAATTGAAAATAAATTCTAAATTTTCCTTCGAAATACCAATCCCTTGATCTATGACTTTGATGATAATCTCGCCTTCGAGCTTGGATATGTCAACGGTAATAGACTTTCCAGCAGGAGTAAACTTTATGGCGTTGGAAAGAAGATTATTAAAAACTCGCAGAAGACTTAGTGGGCTTCCAAGTACCAGTACTTCTGGTTGGTGTTCACTGAGATTAATTTGAATTTTTTTTCTTTGACCTATAGGATAAAGAGAAGCAATAGACTCTCGTATAACTTCACTAATATTAAC
>JBFKKF010000536.1:0-1926 GCA_041631355.1 Bacteriovoracaceae bacterium
GGAGCTTGAAGAGGCCAACTCTGGGTATAGAGATTGCTCAAGAAAGTACATGGATATAATTCAAGCCGGCTTAAGAATGGATTTTGCAGATTCAAAATTTGAGATCAAAACACCATTAGTCTATATGACAAAAAAACAAACTATGGAACTCGGGTATCAAATGGGGATACTCTACTATTTGCTAGAAAATACCCTAACTTGTTACAATGGTATTCCTAAAGAAGGCTGTGGAATATGTCCAGCGTGCAAGTTAAAACATCAGGGGCTGGCGGAGTTCATCCGAGATTACCCCGATTTTGAGTTTTCTTATAAAAACAAGATCTTAACTTAAATTTTCATTTAAGATTTCCGATAAGGTGAATAACCAAGGATTTTAAAGATGATTGTTAAGTTAGCGACTCTTACATTTGTAATACTCTCATTTAGTGTTCAAGCTTATTCTCCCTGCGAAATTAATTTTGTTAAATATATAAATGGTGAAATGCCATCGGATTTGAAAAAGAATCCGGGGATCAATATGTGGGACGAAAGGTTTGATACAGAACTTTTCTATAAAGAGTTTAAGAATATACCACATGAGAAACAAGAAAATTATTTAATTGAAATCAGTAAACTCGTTCACAAAGATACTTTATTCAATAATAACCTGACAAAGATCTTAAATAAGCTTTTAGAGAAGAAAGTTATTGATGGCAAGTTTATAAAAAGAAACTTTATCAATAAACAATTTGAGCATACTAACTTTGTTTATTCTTTAGCACAAAATAAAGTAACCGCACACTTGCACGTGGATCCTGAGAAAATGGAGTATATTGAAAAAATTAGTGCTCAATTTAAACTAAAAAACAAATTTAAATCAAAGTACGAACTTATTCTTATTCAATCCAGACTTGATGTTGAAGACTTAAAGTACGCCTTAAAAGAAGGGAAGATGACTCTTCGTCAGAACAAACAAGACCTAGAGCAATTTAGAAAATATATTGAGTTTGTAGATAATAGTAAACCTCACAACGTAAGAAAAGCTTTAAAGGATATTGAAAAAATATATGATTATTCTTATAAGCCCTTAGTGTCTTACAACCCTTTACGTAAACAATACAGACAATTTTTGGATCAGTTGTATCGAATTGATAAGTTCACTGCACGAAGAGCAAAAGAAGTTGAAAGAGGCTTTAAGTTACAACAAAGAAGTGGTGTTGTTAATGAGATTGATGAGGTTGTACAAAAAGAAGCCAATGGTATTAAAGTACATATAAAAGAGAAGCTTAGATTACAAAAAAAGATAGAAGATGAGCCTCTACCGCATGCTCTCAAAAAAAGAGCCGCTGTTCAGGCCAGACATGAAGCCAATATCCTTAGAAAGTTAATGAATGGTTGTAATAGTGGCCATAGTCCAAGACTTGATAGCGCTAAAAAGAAGTTTAGTCGTTTTAAGTTTGGGCTTGCATTATCCGTCATTCCAACTTTTTATATTTACAAAAACCACGATAAAATGGGTACTGATCCGTATTACTGGGAAAAACTGGGACATGAAATGTTCATGAGTTTAGTATTTACCTATGTTGGAAATAAAATCTTTACTAATACTACTTCAAGTTTTCTAGGAAAGTACCTTGAAGGTTATGTGAAATTTGGAGTTTTAAGTTACGTTGAAGCTTTTTCCTACGAGGAGCTTTTCGGAGATAAAAGTTTAATCCGCTATATTCAAAGACTTTATAAGCCAGACTTGCCAGAATCTGAAATTGAAAAAGAGTTAAAAAAATTACAAGAATCAGATAAGTTTGAAGAAGAAGTTAAGAAATTATTAGCTTACTTAGATAAGATGAGCAAATTGAATAACACGAAGAACTTTCTAGACAAGTACTTTAACTTCTCAGCTTACTCTTCATTAGATGATAATTTTAAAATTACCCAAGAAGATCTTGA
>JBFKKF010000537.1:0-1922 GCA_041631355.1 Bacteriovoracaceae bacterium
ATTTTAGTTTTAAACACAGATGCTTATATTAAAGCATTCTATTCAAACAGTTTGCACAGCAAGTATCAACATTGTCATCGTCCAATTGTCTTTGAAGCTAATAATACAAAAGTTGCAGATATTGCATATAAGTTTAAGGTAGAGTCTGTACATATAGAGGATGATGTCATTGATTATGACATTGTCCTTTTTTGGACAGATGAATTTAAAAAAATTATAACAGGTTCAGATATACTAGGTAGGTTGTTTAGAGGAATCGTAAAAAATAAACCAAAGTATATTAGTAATGAGGGTATATGAATAATACAAAAGAAGCGTTTTTCGATATTTTTGGGATGTTATCGATGATAAAAAATGAATTTTATCAATTCCTTCCAAATTTATTTGTTGCAATAATGATACTCCTTTTAGGTGTTTTATTTGCATTTGTCATAAAGTGGTTCAGTCAGAGGATTGTTAATTGGATATTTCTTATTATTCCGCGAAACATTTCAAATAAAAGTCTTATTAAGGAAAATTTGAATTCAATTTCTGTTGGGTTGGGAAGAATTTTATTCATATTAATAGTTGTTTTAGCTCTGAGTACAAGTATGAATAAACTGGGTTTAACAATTCTATCCAGCTGGCTAGGAAGTATGGCGAAATTTGCTCCTAATATCGTAGGAGCTATATTTATTCTATTTTTAGGATGGATTTCAAAAGGACTTGTATTGGATATCACTCGTCGGGCAATTGATAAAATAGGTGGTCATCATTCTAAATTGATCTCTGAGCTAGCATCGTGGTCAATTTTTATACTCACCATATTCATTGCCTTAGATCAAATTGGTATTGACTTAGGAATTGTTTACATTTTTATTGTTGTATTTACTGCGATTCCATTTTTAGGAATTACTCTAACTTTTGCTCTGGGAGCTAAATCTTCTATTGAGAATATTCTTGCTTGTTATCACTTAAGAAGACTTCTTGCACCAAACGACGTTGTCAATATAAATGGGGAAGTTTTAAATGTCGTTTCTATTGGTCCCGTACTCGTAATTATGAGAACAGATGAAAGAGAAATGGCAATAACTGGTAGTATGTTATTGAAATCGAACTTTTCCAAAATCAAAGGAAATTAACTGATGATTACTGTAAAAAATAAACTACTTATGTTTTATCTTGAGAATTTTCCTGAGGATGCCTACTCTTTGATGATTAAGCACTCTACGGATGACGTTGCAGGTCTTCTTGAGCAATGTGATATAAAGAGGTTAACGAATCTATTGAATCTTCTTCCTGTCTATATGTTGAGTGAGGTTTTAAAAAAAATTGATATTAATATAACTGGTAACTTCTATAATTTTTTAAATGTTAATTTGATTTCGAGAATCTTGAGGAAATGGACCTCTGAGGGTGAAGTCGATAAATACTCTGAAGTATTCTCCTTATTAAATGACGAGATGAAAATGAAAATTAGTGGATTATTGAATTATCGTGATGATTGTATCGGTTCAATAATGAATCCTGCGCCTTTTTCCGTTTTGCCTGACCTTACAATTAAAGAAGTTATGTCTACGTTAGGAAAAGAGAGAAATCGCTATAGTCGATATGTTTATATCGTTGATTCAAACAAAAAATTATTAGGAATTATTCCGTTCAAAAACCTTTTTTATGCGCATAGTAGGGATGTATTGGTTTCAAAAGATATGTCCACTAACTTAATTACTCTATCACCTGATTTAAAAGTACTGACAGTATATGAAGATAAAGCCTGGACTAAATGGGACTCTTTACCAGTGGTAAATAATTCAGGCATCTTTTTAGGGGTCCTTAAATATGAAGTTCTAGAAGACCTCATAAAAGAAAGAAACTATGATTTTGGTGATGATGCTCTTTCTATCGCTATAGAAGGTGTTTCAGATACTTTTAAAATTGGGGCA
>JBFKKF010000538.1:0-1912 GCA_041631355.1 Bacteriovoracaceae bacterium
AGCTTTTAAAAGAACATATTATCAAAGACAAACAAAAAGAGCTCTATTTTGAACAAAAAGGAAGTTTCTCTCTTGCTTCAACAAAAGAAGAATTCATTGAATTACAAAAGACTAAAATGCTTATGGATTCACACGGTATTGAAGTGGAGGTCCTTAATGAACCCGATATAAAGTCACGATTAGGAGCGCTGGGATTTGTGGGTGGCATCAAATATGTAAAAGATGCATCTATTCATCCAGTGAAACTTTGCCAAGAGCTTAAGTCTATCTTATTGGCCAACAAAAATATTGAATTATTTCCCCATACAGAAGTGTTTGCTATAGAAAGCTTAGGCGAGAATAAGTTGATAAAAACTGCCAATAAATATTTTCAGGCACCCATTATTATCATGGCCACCAATGGATATTCCGCCCTAGTAAATAGCTATTTTCAAGATAAGATTTTTCCCACTCGTGGGCAAATTCTGGCGACAGAACCTGTCCCAAGATTTATGGAGGGACCTTGTTATGCCAATTTTGTCCTTGATTATTTTAGACAACTTCCCACCGGAGAAATGATTATAGGTGGCTTTCGACAATTGCAAAAAGATGCGGAAATGGGCTATAGCGATGAGACATCAGATATTATCCAGACGGCCTTAGAAGAATTTTTAAATAAGCATATCCCTAATGTTAAAAACGCCAAAATTACCCATCGCTGGAGTGGTATTATGGGCTTTTCCGTCGACGGACAACCCATGGTGGGATCCCTTCCTAATGATCCACAAATCTATTTTATTGGAGGACATACCGCCCATGGACTGGGACTCGCCTTCCATAGTGCTAAATGCTTAGTGGATGTTTTATTTGATAGAAAGATTCCTAGTTTTATCAGTGCCAAGAGGTTTTAATTTGTTTGGGTGGGATCATCTTTTTTTACCCCTAACACAGCATCGATAACATCAGCATAGTCAATCCCTCCACTACTCGTTTCCTTGGATTCGCCAGACTCTGAATCCCCTTGGAAATACTCTTGTAAGACCTCTGGGTTTTCAGAAAGTTCAATATTTCTTGAGGTCGCATTTTCGCGCTCTGAAACCACTTTTCCTTCCCCATCTTTAGTCTTTACAGAAAGATACGAGGAAACAATATTAGAATACTCAAACAGAGTTTCTACTCGTTTTTTATGCTGTTCAATATCTGCCAGTTTTTGTTGTGCTAAAAGTTTTTCTGCCTCTGTGGCGCTACCGTCCACCAGGTCTTTTTCTTTAATATCTTTATCTAATTTGTATTTTTCTCTTAGTCCTGCGATTAATGCTTTTTTCTTTAATGTGGCCTCATCCTTTAGTAATTGTTCAATCTGTTCAGGTGTAGGATCACCAGCTAGTTCGTATTTTTTCTTGAATCTCTCCAGTTCCTCTTTATTACCAATTAATTTTTGGACATCACGCTGGAGCTTCTCTTTAGTTTCTACCTCATACTCACCCAGAGTTTTTAACTCAACTTGATCAAATTTTTCCTTATTAATTGAAGTGATTAAAGGGGCACACTGTTCATTTTGAACAGCATCATCTTTTAAAACATATTTTTCTTCATTGTTGGGGCCAAAAGGTCTTGACTCCATACAGATCTCTTTAAGATTTTCTACAAGTTCTTCATTATTAAAAGTTTCTGCTCCCGCAACTAGTTGTTTGGAAGCAATAGAAGTGAGTTGATCAACTTTATTACCGCCTTCAAAAATATCTTTAAATTGTTCTCCGATTGTAAGTCCCGACCTAACTCCAAAATTTTTATTTTCATTTTGTATATTAGTCGTCTCTTGTAAAACGAGACGAAACTCCTGCAGTCTATTCATTAAATTACAAGCAATCTGGCCATTTTTATCAACTGTCTCATCTAAGATATCATCAGTTGCAATACTTTGATTTTTACC
>JBFKKF010000539.1:0-1899 GCA_041631355.1 Bacteriovoracaceae bacterium
ATTCATTTAATTTTTGTTCATCTTTATATAATCGTTGAAAGTAGACTTTTGATAGATAAATCATCTCCTCCGTTAAATCTGGTCTTTCCGTATTTTTGAAATAATCTTGAAGTTGATCTATATCTAATACAATGAAAAGTTTCTGATTACGTAAGCTAGCACCCTGATTTCCATCAAGCTGAGTAAACTCTTTAAGTCTATTACAATATTTATCTTCTATATCGCTAGAGCACTTAAAAATTTTAACAGCTTCTATTATCTCTTCTTTTGACAATGAACTAGAATCGGCTAAAGTACTTTTTGGGTTAAAACGATAAACATTTGAATCACCTAAACCAGAGATTAAGTTCTTAATAAAATAATCCATTTTAGTTAGGTAGGCCAATTTCCGTTGTCTATCAATTCGATTTTTATTCTTCATATAGCGCTCAAAGCTATCTCTTAAAATCTTAAAGCTTCCTTTGAGCTCTAACCTGTTACTCCCTGATAACATGATATAATCTATCGCTTTAATCTTGGGGTTTTTCCAAATAAATTCAGCATGAGAATCGAAGGCCATGTCGATGAGATCTAGTATTGGCTTAGTAAGTTCATATTTTTGAAGGTCTCTACTCGATGGGGAGATGAAACCATTTATGGCCAATTCATTATAACTAAACTCAAAGTCAGAACCAGGAGTATCAAGTAAAGTCTTGATCTCAGCTTTATCGTCTTCGGACAAAAAATAGTCTTCTCTACTAGGAAAAACTTGGGAAGATTTTACAAAGACATACGCAACATCATTAACTACTTTTATACCCAGACCTGCCTGCTTAAGGCTTTGACATAAATCAATCTCAATATCTGTTAGGCATGTTCCTTTATTAAGAAGTCTTTCATAACTTTTTATTTCAAGGTTTGTTCGCGGATTTTTACTAAGCATTATCTCATACTGAGGGATCTTTTGCTTAGCCTTACTCTTTGCCAACATTGTTTTACTTAATCGCTCATTTACTGCTGGCCTATAATAATAAAAATAATAAACGAGACAAACAAGTAAAAGTGATCCTCCAAATAACATACTAGATTTAATTGTTGATTTTGAGCTTGGTTTTTTCATTCGCCGATTTTGAAACTCCTGCTGAGTCATCGCCGATGTTTTGCGGGAACTTCTAACTTTACTAGACTTACGAACCTTTCTTCCACTACCAGTTGCCTTTACATTAGAACTTCGACTTTTCCTACGCGGACGCTCCTTGGCATTGATTTCACTAGTCTCACTTGGAATATAGATTTCTGGACGATATTTTTTCTTAGGAGTTTCCTCCTCTTTCTTAATCGGTGGTGGAGAAATCTCATCTTCTTTACTACCAACCTCTTTATCATCTAAAATTAAATCTTCACCAAAATCAATAGTAAATTTTGTTGTGTTATCACCATCAATATCAAGATTAACTGCTTCAAAGTCAGAAAAGCTAATAAAAATACCACCAATCTCTACCGGAAAAAAAGTAGTCAGTTCCGCCTCTTCCCCTACCCCAAGTGGATTATCATTGAGAAAAGTTGGATACTCATCTGTCATCACTTTTAAATAATAAGTGTCACTTTTGCGAAAAACTTTTATATGTCTACTGGCAATAGATTCATAAGGCAGAGAGATTTCGCAAGATTCGTCTGCACCAATGAAGAATTCATCTTGAGAAATACTGTAATCCTGAACATCATCTAATATTTTAACACTTACCTGCATAGTTATATTCTATTAGAGTGGGCTTATTTTGCAAGTGTTTGAAACTTAGTAAGATTTTTAGGCAATTATTCACCCTCGTCCATGATTACTCCTTAATGCTGCCTCGCGCATAAGTTAAAGTGTGTAAATTATTCGCTTTGCATTACACAAAACAGAGCTTCGTACTCATC
>JBFKKF010000540.1:0-1899 GCA_041631355.1 Bacteriovoracaceae bacterium
GAAATTTTTGAAAAAGGCTTCCCCGCTGAATTCATTGCAGAAGGGTTGGATCAAACTAGAGGTTGGTTTTACACTCTAACGGTCTTGGCAACAGCACTCACAGACAAGCCAGCATTTAAAAATGTTATCGTTAACGGACTCGTTATGGCCGCTGATGGTAAAAAAATGAGTAAACGCCTTAAAAACTATACTGAACCTGACATCTTAATGGAGGAGTTTGGAGCAGATGCGCTTCGTCTAACATTGATTAACTCTGGACTAGTTAAAGGGGAAGAATTGCGCTTTACTGATGAGGGTGTCAAAGACATGGTTAGAAGAGCACTACTACCATGGTATAACTCATTTAAGTTTTTTCACACTTATGCTAAAGTCGATAATTGGTCTGCTAAAGACAACTTAGAGTTTGGAGATAATATTCTTGATCGCTGGTTACTTTCTAAACTTCAAACACTGGTTAAGAGTGTTACAGTAGAAATGGAAGCATACCGATTATACAATGTAGTTCCACAGCTGTTTCAATATATTGAGGACTTAACCAATTGGTATATAAGACTTAATCGAAGAAGATTTTGGGGCGACGGTCTTGAAACCGATAAATGTCAAGCCTACTCTGCTCTTTATACCGCCCTTAAAGAAATCAGCAAAGTCATGGCGCCATTTGCACCATTTCTTTCTGAGTATATTTACTTGGAGCTTAAAACCTTTGGTGAGGACCTAGATGAGTCGGTTCACTTATGTGACTACCCTCAATTTGATAACTCTTTTATTGATAGCTCACTTGAGGATGCAGTTACCAGGATGCAAGAACTCATCCTACTTGGACGACAAAAAAGAAATCAGGTAAATATTAAGGTTAAAACGCCTATGCAAAACCTAACTGTTATTCACCAAAGTAGGGATCTTTTAAATAATATTCAAAATCTTGAAACATATATAAAATCTGAGCTTAATGTTAAGGAAGTACTCTACTCCACAGACGAAGATAAATTTATTAAGCTCTATGCAAAACCTAACTCAAGAGTTCTTGGAAAGAGATTTGGTAAAGATTTTGGAAAGATTATGGGAATGATAAAAAGTCTCAAATCTGAAGAGCTAAAAGTCTACGAAGCAAGTGGCTCGTTAGAGTTAAATGGTAATACTTTTAGTGGCGATGATATTTTTGTTTACCGTGAACCTCTTGAGGGCCTCGAAGTTCTTTCTAATAAGTGGATTACAATCGATATGGATACCAAGTTAACTCAAGAGCTTATCTCAGAAGGTCTGGCACGAGAAATAGTCAATAGGATTCAAAGATCTAGAAAAGAGATGAATTTCGTTGTTGAAGATAGAATAACTCTAACAGTGGCCACTGACGATACGTTAAAGGAAGTTTTTAGCAATTTTTCTGACTATATCAAGAAGGAAACTCTCACTACCGAGATAAATATGCAGGATAGTCTCTCAGGAGCTAGTGTATTAAGTTTTGATATTGATGGAAACTCTCTTGATATTGAGTTGGTAAAAACAATCTAGCCATTACCCGAGCTTGCATCTCCACTATATCGTAAAGCATATGCTTTTAGAGAGAAATTGAATATAATCTAGCTTATGAAGAAATTTATATTCATTTATTGCTTGGTTATAGTAAAAGCATTCTCTTATAGTTCAGCAGATATTCATTTGAATGATTATGAATATAAGCGATATGTAAGACCCCAGCTTACCAATATTTCTCATGATTTCTTAACCCTAATAGGTATTCTTAACCCCGAGGTTAAAAACTTCTCTTCCATTCACCGTCCTCTCACACAAATTTTAAATGAAGTTCATGAACTTAAAAATAATTGTCGTGAAAAAAACTCCCCCAATTGTAAAACTTCGTTAAAAACAATTTTAAAGCAAATTAAAACGATAATGAAA
>JBFKKF010000541.1:0-1889 GCA_041631355.1 Bacteriovoracaceae bacterium
CCTGGATCTACCTTTTTAGACCAGAATTTTCACCTATATAACGTTATAGAGACTGGTCATGCTTTTATCATGATTTTCTTCATGGTTATGCCAGCATTAATAGGTGGTTTTTTACGACATGGTCGTATTACTTGGATCAGTTTTGGTTTAAAATGAGCATTTATAAGCTTTATAATATTATAACTGATTTCGTAGGTGATTTAATATTTATATTATACGTGAGTCTAAGCACAGAGGAGCTGTTCAACGAGGCAACTTCTGAAGGTTGTGTGAAATGGAGAAAGGTTCAAATGTTTGGTGAAGAACTCATTATTCTAGACTTAACTTTAGAGATAGTTGTTAGTGCAATAAAAATGAATCTTCGTCTTAAAATCGGTTCAGCGATACCAAAGTCTTCCAAACACCTTTTTGATTTTGGGGCCAAACAAAATGCAAGAGATGTATATGAAGCCGTACATTTCGAAATCACTAGCATGGCTAATACCGACACAGAAGAGTATCTAAGAAATATACGAAATTTTTCAAAGACAAGTAATATCAAACATGGGAACCTCGGAAAGGATTTGAAACTGAATTTAAATTCTGTTTTGTTTAAAATATTTAGACATTTGTCTGAAGATCCTATTTCAAATCTCTACTATCGTCTAATTTTCGTAGACGTTGTTAAATTTAACCTACTTTACTCAAAGATTTTATATTTAGAGTTTTGTAGAGTAGACGGAGGCAAGATAAGCGAGAAAGCAAATGCCTTAAGTAATGTTAAGGATACCACAAGGTTACATTCTTTTAAGTGTAATTTAGAGTGGCCAAGAGTTAAACATATTGGAGAAAAGCTGAATTCGTTATTCCTTGGAAAGAATTTACTGAATCGTAGTTTCTATCATTCTAGTGCTAGGGACGAATCAAGTAATTTGGTTAAGAGGCAAATGCTAGGGGGTGTTAGTTTTGAATGGCCTGATAGGAAAAAGTTAGGTGTTATTCGTAAAGAAGTATTCGAACAACAACTCGGTTTAGTAGGTTTAGCCGAAATTCATGGTCTACATAGCAATGTAGTGTTTAAAAGACAAAAAATATTGTTCAATTCATTGTTTTTCAGAATAGTGGCCATAGATAAATTGTCAAAGTCTAAGGGTTCTAGGACCCCCGGCGTAGACGGTGTAAAAATGGATAACAAAAAGAATCTTAAGCTGTTACTTAATTTACTTGAATCTATAAGACATGAAGCGAAAAACCCGTACAGTTATAAAGCTAGTCCTATTAAAAGAGTTTGGATACCTAAAAGCAAAAAAGATTTTCGTCCATTAGGTATCCCGACTCTCAAGGACCGAGCTCTACAACACTTGTTAAACTTAATTTTAGAGCCTCTTGTCGAAATGACTAGTGAACCTCACAGTTTTGGTTTTCGCCCTCATCGATCTGCGAAACAAGCTATTTCTTATTTAAGATCGAATCTCAGAACTCGCGATCCTAACTCTATTAGGAAACGAACTTCAAAAAACAACGCTAGTAATAATTTATTTGAGCTTTTGCCTGAAAGAAAAGTTATTTTAGATGCTGATATTAAAGGCTTCTTTGATAATACTAATCACGATTGGATTTTAGACAATTTATTCTTACACCCAGAACTTATTTACATAGTAAAGGTTTGGCTGGAAAGTGGAGCGTTTGATAAAAATATCTATTTCGAGACTTTAACGGGAATTCCCCAAGGTGGGATTATTTCACCAAGTTTAGCTAACTTTATTCTTAATGGTCTCGAATCTGCCATCATGAACTCTATTCATCCTGTAACTAAGAGTAAGGACAAAAGAGTATCTGTTTGCTTGAAAGACGGGTCCAAAACTAGAATAGCTTCTGGTTTAGCTTATGTAAGATATGCTGACGATTTC
>JBFKKF010000542.1:0-1885 GCA_041631355.1 Bacteriovoracaceae bacterium
AAAGAATTTTCGAAGTTGCCGAGCTTATCCGAAGAGGAAGTTCTATAGTAGACATACACGCTAAAACAAAAATTGATTTATGGTTTCTACAAAAGATTGAAAATATTATTTCCCACGAAAAACTCATCACCAAAGAAAGTTTTAATAAAGAGAATATCCTAGCACTTAAAAAGCTTGGTTTTTCGGATCAATTTCTCGCTAGAAAAGCAGAGCTGAATGAGCTTGAATTTAGAAAGCTTCGGTCAGAAATGGGAGTTAACGCAGTATTTAAGATGGTAGATACCTGTGCTGCAGAGTTTGAGTCCCATACACCTTATTACTATTCAAGCTATGAAGACGAAAATGAAGTAGAGCTCGACGATAGAGAGTCCATTCTTGTTCTTGGTTCAGGGCCAATCAGAATCGGGCAAGGTGTAGAATTTGACTATGCTACTGTTCACGCAATTAAGGCCATAAAAGAGATGGGGCTTAAGGCCATTGTTATTAATAATAATCCTGAGACTGTATCAACAGACTTTAATGTATCAGACTCCTTATATTTTGAAGCCGTTACATTAGAAGATGTATTAAATATAATCGACTATGAAAAACCAAAAGGTGTTATCTGCCAGTTTGGAGGTCAGACGGCAATTAACCTAATTGATCACCTAAATAATGCTGGCATTACCGTCTTAGGCACAAGTCACGACAGTACTGATTTAGCAGAAAATCGTGATCGCTTTGAAAAGGCACTTAAAGAACTTGATATTTCACAACCTATTGGAACCATTGTTCACTCAGTTGAGGAAGCAGTTGATAAAACCAAAGATCTTCCTTATCCATTAATGCTTAGACCATCTTATGTTATCGGTGGCCAGGCGATGGAGATTATTTACGATGAAACGGAACTAAGAGAATATATGAAATACGCCATGAAGGTATGGCCGGGACAACCAGTATTGATGGATCGTTACATGATCGGTGTTGAGGTGGAAGTTGATGCCATTTGTGATGGACAAGATGTTCTTATCCCTGGAATCATGGAGCATATTGAACGAAGTGGAGTTCACTCCGGTGACTCCTATGCCGTATATCCCCCACAAAACCTCACTGAGGATATTAAAGAGGAACTTGTAGCGACTGCCACTAAAATCGCAAAAAACTTTGGAATTATTGGCCTGATCAATATTCAATTTATTATTAAAAGTGGAAAGTCCTATGTATTAGAAGTAAATCCTAGATCATCTAGAACAGTTCCATTTTTAAGTAAGGTAACAAGAGTTCCAATGGCCAAAGTCGCAACAAAGGCCATTCTCGGACAATCAATAAAAGAGCAAGGTCTTACACCTGGAATTCAACCTGAGAGCAATATGATCTCTATTAAGGCGCCTGTCTTTAGTTTTACCAAACTAAAAAATGTTGACTCTGCCCTAGGTCCAGAAATGAAATCTACTGGGGAGGCCATGGGAAGAGACATGACTTTTCAAAAGGCAATGAATAAAGCTTTTAAGTCAGCAGGAATCAATTTTCCACTTTATGGAAATATCCTAGTGACCATCGCAGATAAACATAAAGAAGAAACTCTTCCAATGCTTAAACGATTTCATCGATGCGGCTTTAAGTTTCTGGCCACAAAAGGTACCGCTGAACTTTTAAGATCAAATGATATGCCAGTTGATGAGGTGGTTAAGATCGGTCGTGCAGATCGAGATCTTCTAGATGAGATCAAAGAAGGAAATGTTCAACTCGTAATTAACACTATCACTAAAGGTAAAAATGTTGAATCCGATGGTTTTATGATGCGAAGAACCGCTGTTGAAAATGGCGTTATTTGTATGACAAGTATAGATACCACTTGGGCGTTACTCGATGCTATTGAGACCTACTCACTTGGAGCGCTTCCTTT
>JBFKKF010000543.1:0-1882 GCA_041631355.1 Bacteriovoracaceae bacterium
ATTGCACCTCCATACCACGGGCAATCAATAGCTTTTACTGCTGTTGTTAATGATATCAATTGCCGAAAATCATTGGTGATTAATACGAATTCAACTAGTGATAGTAAATTGTTAAAAATGTTGACCTCAATAAAGGTTGCTTTTCAGCTGTTGTTTTACCGATTTACAGGAGCAGTGGACGTAATTTATTTTACTTGCTCAAGAAGTCCCTTGGGGTCACTGAAAGACTTATTTCTTTTGTTTTTTTTCTACAACTCTAAGGCTCGAATTATCAATCATATTCACGGTGCAGATTTTGAATCTTTTATTATGGGGCTTCCAACTTTTCTACAACCTCTGTATAAAAAACTATATAAGAGGGTAGATTGTCATATTGTCTTACTGGATAAAATGAAAGAGCAATTGAATTTTATCGATAATTCAAAAATGGTAGTTGTTCCGAACTTTTATCAGAGTAATCTGGAAATTGATAGTATTTCCCAAACACTGAATGGCAGAGTTCAGTTGGTCTATCTTTCTAATATAATTGCCTCCAAGGGAATATTAACACTTCTGGATGCGATTATAGCAGCAGACTATAAGGATAAGTTGTACCTACATATTGCGGGAGGCTTTATGGGGGATGATGAGATGAGCTCCCGTGAAATTGAACTCGAATTTTATAATCGATTAGAAAAGCTACCTAACGATATGTATACTTACTACGGTGTGGTTCAGGGGGATAAAAAGAAGAGAATATTAGTTGATTCAGATGTTTTTATTTTACCAAGTTATTATAAATCTGAAGCAGTACCGCTATCAATAATTGAAGCGATGGTAACAGGTAATTATATAATTGTAAGTAATCATAATTACTTACCAACACTGATCAACCGGTGTATGGGAGGAGTAGTTAAGGCGCAGAGTCCCCTTGAAATTGAAGAAAAGCTCAGATGGCTGTTAGAAAATAAAAGTGAAATCAACAAAGTTAAGTTGTATAATTCCCAATATGCAAAAAAGACTTACTCACAATCGACATACCTTAATCGCATTAGGGAGATTTTAGGAAAGCAATAATGAAAGTTTCAATCATTACAATTGTTTATAATAATGAAAATACTATTGAAGGAACAATTAAATCTGTTTTGTCGCAAACTTACCCTGATATAGAGTACATTGTTGTTGATGGAGCATCTACAGATGGAACCTTAAAAGTTATAGAAAAATACAAGAATCAAATTTCTAAGATGATAAGTGAAAAAGATAAGGGCCTCTACGATGCTCTAAATCGAGGAATTAAAGTCGCTACGGGTGATATTATAGGAATAATTCACTCTGATGACTTTTATCGTGATGAGTACTCGATAGAAAAGGTAGTTTCTGTTTTTAAGCAAAATTCAGTTGATTCAATGTATGCTGATGTCGAGTTTGTTGAAGCTGAAGCTCCTGATCGAGTTATCAGACATTACAAATCGAAGATTTTTACTCCGAACAGGTTTCAATATGGAATTATGCCTGCCCACCCAACATTTTTCGCAAAAAAAGAAGTTTTTAAAAAATATGGATACTATAAAATTGATTATAAGATAGCGGCGGACTTTGAACTTCTTCTACGCTTTTTGTACAAGGAAAAGGTCAGTACGTTTTACTTGCCGGAGGTTTTAATCCGAATGAGAGTTGGTGGGTTAAGTACAGGGGGGCTAAGTAGCAATATTTTACTTAATCAAGAAATCTTAAAAGCTTGTAACGATAATGGTGTTAGCACTAATTTATTCAAAATATACTCAAAATATTTTTTTAAGATATTTGAATATAAAAATTTAGCTGGTCGGATTGCAAATTCTATATTTTCCAAATTAGTTCTTAAAAACAAGCTGCCTTTTACTCTGGCACTTTGTATCAG
>JBFKKF010000544.1:0-1879 GCA_041631355.1 Bacteriovoracaceae bacterium
GCTTAATCTATCTTGATAGAACTCCACTCCGGCCATAAATTCATGGTTATTATAATTAATTCTGGAACCTATAGTTTCATGCTCTCGCATTTGAGATTGAGTAGTTTCCCGATCTACTTTTTCAGTGGTCTGGCTGTTTACGTAGACAACATTGTTCCAGTTAGAACTTTGATAATTGACAGAAAAGTTATCTCTAATTGTAGTTCTATCCGCTTGAAGGCTTTTTATGGACTCAGGTGGATTTAAACTAGGATCAAGAGGGTTGTCATCTCTTCTTTCAAAATGATCATATTTAAACTTGAGGTTTTTATATTGAAGCTTTGCTAGGATAGAGCTGTCTTCATATGATGAATTAGAAAGAGTCGTCCCATCACTTAATTGCAATTCCTTGCTATTGGTACTAGTGGCACTAAGATATCCTGAGAAATTTCCTTTTCTGGAGATGGACTTAGCATTAATTTTATTCTCTTCATTAGCAGAGTTATATTGAGATTGGAATTCGGCACCAATATTTTGTCCTGGTCTCAAGTAGTCATTAGCATCTTTAGTGATAAACTCGACTCCACCTCCCAGGCTTCCCCCTTGAGCCATATTTGATGAATTTCTTTGAACCTCGACCGCTTTTAAGTTTTCCAGGTCAACAGGGATCATCGAGCTATGTCCTTCGCGATAATTCTGTCTCGCCCCATCGATTTTGACATAGATTTTTTGTAGGTCTAGACCTCTTACCTGAGGGGCTTCAGAGCCAGATCTCGGGCCCCGAGCAGTTGTAGCGTACGGACTTAGACGTAAAATATCATCCATTGAGCTAATATTATTATTTTTTAGCTCATCAGATTCAATAACATCATTACTACTATTCTTAGAGGGAGTGGTGGAGAAAGGTGAATCCTGCTGAACATGTAGAATACTTTCTAACTGATAAGCTGCTTGGGATGTATTGGCCAGAAAACTAAATATAAGTATCTTTATTGTCTTGTTCATTCGTAAATCATGTTTAAGCTAACAGGTATTGATTTTTGCTTTAGTTTATTAGGAATTGCAGGAATATTACTCAGAGATTCAATAGACTTTTTTGCTGAATGATTCAAAGGTTCGTGCTCTGATGGCAGGATAATAGCGATATCAGAAATTTCATTTGGCCATGAGATCTTGAAACTAAGTCCAACTTTGCCTTTAAGCTGTAGCCTTTTCGCAATTCGGTTTTTATATTTATTCTTTACAATTAAGCTTCTAACTTCGCTGAGATAAGCAGCGATAAGTTGGTTCTCACCTTGATTTACTTTTCCTCTGGTACTCTTAGTAGGAAGTTGCGGCGTTTTAGCTACTTGCTTTTTCTTTTGTGGAGATAGCTTTTCGGATTGTTCAATTCTTTTGGGTTTGAGGTATTCAGTTCTAGTGGAAACTCTTAGTACACCTTTTAAACTCGATTCACCCGCTTTCTCTGAGTAATTGACCTTGTGATATAAATTACAAAACGTACCAATAGATACAAAAAGGGCCATGTGAATGGCTGTAGAGGTGAATATTGAGCCTAGTAATTTCTTATCCATAACAATAATAATAGCTTTTACTGCTTTGAGTTAATAAGGTCAAAGAGTCTACCCTATTCTAGTAATAAATTCAGACTTATTAAACTAGAAAAAGGGTAGTATTTATAGATATTTAGAGCATGAATTAGGAATTAAGGGTTGGAAGCTCAATTTGAATGCTATACCCCTCTCCCTCCTGGGAAATGGCCTTAAATTTGCCTTTAAGCTTGTTTACAGTGATATCGTAACAAGTTATAAGCCCCAGGCTTACTTGGTAGGCGTTTTCGTTAAGACCTCCGTTCTCAGTTTTTAAGAATTGTTCGATATTTTCAATGTTTGAACCCTTA
>JBFKKF010000545.1:0-1878 GCA_041631355.1 Bacteriovoracaceae bacterium
CGGAGAGATATGGAAGGGTAATATTGACTTTATTAACCCTGTTCTAGATGAAAAAACGAGAACACTAAAAATTAGAACAACTCTAGATAATACCAAAGGTAAGCTTCGTCCTGGAATGGTAGGAACAGCATCTGTAACCTTACAATTAGAAGGAACACCTATTGTGATACCAAGGTCGGCCATTATCGATACTGGAAAACGAAAAGTTGTTTGGGTACAAGTTGGAAAAAGTAGATACCAAGGTAATGTTGTGCACACAGGATTTGAGTCGGAAGGGTATGTTGAGATTAAACATGGGCTCCATGTAGGAGAAAAAGTTGTTATCGATGGCAACTTCTTATTAGATGCCCAGGCCCAATTATTTGGTGGCTATGAAGATAAGAAAATGTCCTCTGGTCATCAACACTAGGATAAATTATGGTCCATAAAATTATAGAATTTTCAATTAAATATAGAGTCTTTGTTGTCATCGGATTTATTGTTCTTGCACTAGGGGCGATACTTGCTATAAAAAATGCTCGAGTTGATGCCATTCCTGATATAGGTGAAAATCAGCAAATCGTTTTTACTGAGTGGAAGGGACGTTCTCCTAAAGATATTGAAGAACAGATAACTTATCCTTTAAGTATTTTATTGCAGGGGATTCCAGGCATAGATAGAGTCAGGGGGACAAGTGCTTTTGGTTTTTCTACCGTTTACGTCATCTTTAAAGACGATGTCGATTTTTATTGGTCAAGAAGTAGAGTCCTTGAAAAACTCTCAACAGCAGCAAGTTCACTTCCTAAAGGGGTGACACCCACTATGGGACCTGATGCTACAGGCCTTGGACAAATATTTTGGTATACCCTTGAGAATACCGAAAGTAACCCCCACCCCAAATCACTTCAAGAATTGCGATCAATTCAAGACTTCTATGTACGCTATCTCCTCCAAGCAACCGAAGGAGTCTCGGAGGTTGCTACTATCGGTGGGTTTGTTAAAGAATATCAAATTGATGTTGATCCCAATAAAATTTTTGCTTTTGATATTCATTTCCCTCAAATCATTAAGGCGATTAAAAATTCAAATATTGATGTAGGGGCCGAAGTCATTGAAGAAGGTGACCGGGAGATGATTGTTCGAGGCCTTGGATTTTTCAAGAGCATATCTGATATTGAAGAGGTTGTTGTTGCGATAAAAGATGAAGTCCCCATCCGGGTTAAAGATCTCGCCACGGTTCAAATTGGACCTGCGTTTAGGAGAGGTGCCCTAGATAAAGATGGTCGAGAAAGTGTTGGTGGTATTGTGACCATGCGCTTTGGCGAAAATCCAAAAGATGTTATAGACAATGTTAAGTTAAAGCTAAAACAAATTGAGCAAGGTCTTCCCAAAGGGGTTAAGCTGATACCTTTCTATGATAGATCAGAACTAGTGAAGCAAACCATGGGAACGGTCTACACTGCTTTGGGTGAGGAGATTATTATTACCGCCATTGTGATTATGGCCTTCTTATTACACTTTAGAGCATCGATTCTAGTTAGTCTCACCCTTCCTTTTGGGGTTGGGATAAGCTTTATTCTTATGTATTTTTTAAATATAGACTCAAATATTATGAGTTTGTCTGGTTTAGTTATCGCAATTGGTTCCATGGTGGATATGGGAATCATTATGACGGAAAATATTTATTCCCATCTTGCCAGTAATCCCACCGCTGATAACGCCAAAAGAATTAAGATCATTCAAGACTCTGCCAAAGAGATTGGTCCCGCCATTCTAACCGCGGTATTAACCACAGTAATTACCTTTATCCCCGTTTTTGCCCTTGAAGGAGCGGAAGGAAAACTATTTGTGCCTCTGGCCTGGGCCAAGACTTTGGCCATGCTAGGAGCAGTATTTGTA
>JBFKKF010000546.1:0-1873 GCA_041631355.1 Bacteriovoracaceae bacterium
AGTTGAATTTTCTCATCTGTGGAGATCGTTCCAATATTTTTTAGGAAAATATTTTCTTCTAAACTATTATTAACTTCAAATAAAAGTCCCAATTTTACAGAGTTTACGGCGATATTAGCCTGGGCCTGTTTAAGGGATTTACTATACGAGTGATATACTAGATACAAAGATACTGAGAGTATCAGTATAGGAAATGCAGAGATTAGAAATAGTTTTACTGAAATTTTCATAAATTTTACTATTACACCCTTTGAAATAGACTAGTATATAGTTTACAATAACTTAAAAGAAAATGTTCTTTAATTAGAGGAAAAATACAAATGAACGACGATTTTCTAGTAAACCCATCAACTATTCAGAAGTTGGTACATGGAAATGGGCCAATTATTGTCGTTGATGATGATGAAGATCAAAACTTTATTGTTAAGCGTTTTTATCAGAAATCGAATAAGTCTAATCCCATTATTTTTTTTAATAATGGAGACGCATTTATTCAGCATATGTTAATAGTTGAACGGGATGAAGAGGTAGTACCTGAGTTGGTTTTACTGGATATTAATATGCCAGGGACTGATGGCTATGAGGTGTTAGAGCAAATCCGATCTAAGGGAAAATTTCAAAAAGTTCCTGTATTAATTATGCTCACTACGTCAAGCTCTCAAGATGCTATCGATAAGTCGAAAACTTTAGGTGCAAATGGGTTTTGGACTAAGCCTATGGATGCACTTCAATATGTGGAATTTTTCAATAGAGTTTAGTCATCACGTCAAATATTTATAAGAGTATGATAATTATCTTTTCTACTATAAATCGGATAATATATATCTGATGAATAGAGTTTCAAAGTATGAGCAAGATTTATTGGCATCAATTCCAGTAGTTTCGGGAATGGATATAAAAATTGTCAGTATCAGTGATAGCTCAGTCACTTTATTTGCGCCCTTGAATACAAATATTAATTATGAAGGTACTGCTTTTGGGGGGAGCTTAAATACACTTTGTATTTTGTCTTGCTACTTACTTACCCATCACCTATTACAACTAGCAGATTATGATATTGAATCTCTTGTGATTCAAAATAGCGAAGTGAAATATCTAAGTCCGGTAAGTTTAGACTTTAAAGCACATGCTGCGGTTGAGGATGAATCGATTAGAAAATTCTTAAAGACTTTAGAGCGAAAAAAAATGGCACGCATTGAGTTGTCTTCAGTTGTCACTAGCGATGATCAAATTCCCCAAGTTGAGTTTAAAGGGCGTTTTGTAGCCAAAGTGAAATAATTTACTGAATAATTAGATTTCTCCAAAAGCTCTCCCATGTTGACTCTTCTTCAAAGTAGTCATTGGCCTGAAGCTCGCTAGGATCTCTTACATCCATATTTTGGTCCACGTATTGTTTTAATTTCACTGCTGATTGTAATTCTTTTGTTGTCGTTTCAAGAATTGGCAAAATGATATCGCTTAGTTCTCTATATTGCCTAACAAGTCTTTTCCAATAGATAATTTCCTCTTTATAAGAAGCTAAAACTGTTCCTCCAAACTCGCCATTCACCCAAAGTCTTTCCTCTCCATTACCTAGCGCCTTTTGAATATCTTCTTGTAATGAGCGCTCATATTTTCTAATTTTTTGGGTTTTAAATACTCCTAGGATATTAGGGATCTTCTCGTTAAAGTCTTCATAGAGCTTGGCCAATAGTTCACTCTTATTATGCATGAATTTGATGATGTATCTTCTATATTCTTTTTGAGTTTGTAGGCAGTCTTTTTTCTTTACTATTTTATTACTAGGAATAAAGTATTCACCCGCTTTTTCAATTGGGCATTGATACTCCAAGTTAAGATCAAGCTCAGTAGGAATTTCCATATTGGGGTTATA
>JBFKKF010000547.1:0-1855 GCA_041631355.1 Bacteriovoracaceae bacterium
ATATAATCCAAGCTATTATTGTTTTGTGTTGTTTTCTCATTATTTTCCTTTAAATCATCATTTAGAGCCGAATCAAGCACATCAGCGACTCATCATATTTTAGGTTGTGGAGTCTAACAAATCAACTAGATATCTGTAAGAAAATTTAACCGTAACACCTTGTGTCTATTACGTTTTTTTGACCACTCACGCAATAATTTAAGTGCCGGGTAATATTCAGCACCTCTAGACCTTAGCTCTTCTACCGCTGAAACATTAAAGCTCACCACGATATTTCTTTTTTTAAATGGAGACGACTTCACCACCACAATAAAGGGAAAGTCTAGATAAGATCCCTCCCTATCAATCCACTCATAGAGATAGCTATGAAACTCATCATAGCTAAAGGTCTTATAATCCCTAAACTGCAATCTAAGACTGGGTTCTTGCTGAGCTGTAATTAAAATTGCGTTATAGTCAATATAGGCCTTAATGTTTTTTACCAAATTAAGTGGACCCAATTTATGATCCTCTAGGGCCTGGCGTATTTTCTGGGCCTGTAAGGCCAAAGCTCCTCTTCCATTGGGATGAAGATGTTTGACCGCCTCGATGACCAATTGTTCAATTCCAGAGTAGTCATTACTTAAGTCCTTACCAAAAATTAAAACAGAATCCTCAGACCTATATGTTTTAAAATGGGAACTGGAACGATGAAGTAGATGAACTCCTAATCTTCTGGCAATTTCATTATGACGATAAACATAATGCTTTAAATATTTATTGTAGCGTTTTTCAAAGGCAGGAATCACTTGATGCCGAATATAGTTTCTTTCGTATTTCATTGATTCATTGGTGGGGTCTTCAATATAAGGGAGATCATAACAGGTAGCAAATTTCTCAATTTGTGCTTTTGTCACACTCATAAAAGGACGAATGACTCTGTCATTTACCACGGGAATTCCAATTAATCCCTCTATGCTCGAGCTTCTCAAGCTTTGTAACATGGTCCATTCAAAACTATCATCAATATGATGGGCCAAAAGAATTTTTTCGTTTTTTTGGGCCAGATCATATAGAGCTTCATATCGTTTAAGTCTTGCTCGGTACTCAAAATTCTTATGGGGGTTAAGGTTTTTAAACTCTTCAATCACACATTCATAATTCAAACTTAAACTAAACTGCTCCACTAATTTTGCTTCTTCTATCTGACCGGAGCGAGTTCCGTGATTAATATGGATAACCCTTACCTTGTTGGAATATCCGTAGTTTCTAAGTTCATGTAGCACAAACAGTAATACCATTGAGTCAATACCACCTGAGACCGCAATCACTACATCTTCATCTGGAGTAAACAAAGAGTACTCTTCAATAAAGCGTCTTACTTGCCCTATAAATCTATTGGTGTAATTTGTGTCTCTAGATTGGTAGTACATAAAATGTGAAAGTCCCTTATATTAAGGATTATACCATTTATATGACCAAAATTATAATATTTAGATACATATACAGAAAAGGTTGAACGTTATGCATTAACGGTATTCAATAAATTTTTCCATTTTAACTCTACAGAATTATTGACATTCAAGCTTGAGAAAATTAATATCCTTTCTACTTTAGATCTTCATAGCGACGTAGCTCAGTTGGTTAGAGCGTCGGATTCATATCCCGAAGGTCGGCAGTTCGATTCTGCCCGTCGCTACCAAAATTTCGAACACTTACACTACCTTTTCAAACAAAACCCAAATCCCCATAGTCTCGCGTTAGTCCAGCGCCAAAATCCCAAAACCGTTTTTTTACACCGACAAATTTTTTTGTAGATGCCTTAGAATGTATTTTTTTCCAAAAACTATCCTCCTCGAGGCAAAACTTCGCTCTC
>JBFKKF010000548.1:0-1853 GCA_041631355.1 Bacteriovoracaceae bacterium
AAAGGCTCCCTCAGCTCCCCTCACCTTAGCTCGCAAGGATTGTATTTTGAGCTGCTCTGCTTTCATCTTTGGAAATTTTTTCTCAATATTATCTAAAAGAACAGTTGGACTAATGACCCTTGCAAAACAATTAAAACAGAACAGAAAGCAAATAATTACTTTCACTTAACAACCCTTTTTATTGCGGAATCATCAGGAAGAGGTGGAAAGCCATTAAACTGCCTCCATAATTCGTAGCCTACAGTAACGGTATTCATCAATATCCATCCCTTAACCTTCGCTCCTCTTCTAAGAATTCGCTCATTTGGCCAATCTGTATCATTTACAGGTGCGACCATAACTCTAAATTTCCCATCTCCAGATGACGTTGAATCAACAGATACTACTTTTCCTGCGAAGGTTCCAAAGTTTAAGTCTGGCCATCCACTGAATTGAAATGCGGGAAAACCCTCAAACTCTAATCTTGCCATTCTTCCTATATGAATAAGTGGAATATCATTACCATCAACATATAACTCTACAGCTGGACTAGTTGATTTCGGAACAAAAGTCGCTAGCTTAGTTCCAGTCTTAATCGAACTAGATTTATTTCCAGAATACAGCTGTTGCACGTAACCATCACTAGGAGCGGTAATTACCTGTTGTTGCTGTCTAGCAAACGTTACTTCTTTTTTTGCTAAACTCGAAGCAGCTTCTGCTTCAATGGCTATTAATTTGTGATAATCTATTTTTGCTTTTTCAAAGCTCACTCTACTGGTAAGGCCATTTTTGTATAATTGCTTTTTTCGATCAAAGTCTAGCAGAGCGGTTTCTGCTGCCATCTTTGCTGCTTGATACTTTTTATAGGCTGCATCTCTATCCACCTTCAAGCGCTCTGAGTATTTTGGATCATTATCTACAATCTCAACGAGAGGATCACCTTCTTTAACAAACTGACCTTCACTAACAAACCACTTGGAGATTCTACCATCCACAAGAGCAGAAATGTCTTGAACTCGCTCTTCAGGTTTTAGTGTTGTAAGCACCCCAATTCCCTCAGAAGTTTGTACCCAAGGTATTAATGTAAATGAAATAGGCAAGATCATCAAAAAAACCTTTACCCAGCGATACAAACGCGAGTAAGCATGATGATCAATTAATTTATGGGACTTATTATTATAGGTCTTAATGAAGCTTAACTTCTCAAGTCCGGCATAACTGTCATAATATGTTTCGATATACTTAATAGATTTAGACATTCCAATTAAAATAGTTGAAAAAATCAACTCACTTGCAACTAGCTGTCCCATTGTTAACTCGCCCATTAAAACAAAAGTTCCACCAACCCCTAGAAGAATTAAATGAGAAATTATAAACATCAAAAGTATAATAATATAATGAGTTCTAAGTAACCTGAAGTGTTGGTGCCTACTCTTTAGGTACGAGTCTTTCTCTTTATCAATAAGCGGTTTCAGACTGTTATCATTACTATGAAAGTATTTATTTACCAAAGTAGCAACTCTATACTTAGCAGTAGATTCTTCAATTGCTGTTTTGGCCGATCTTTGATGGAAAAACCTTAATAAAAAGATATAACTGACAACAATTAATAGAGCCAGGGTTGCAAAGAACGGGTGATAAAAAACTAAAATCACAAAACCAAAAACAAGGGAGAATATCAAACTAATCCCGTCTGTTAGAAACTTTGCTACGAATTTTTTTAAACTAACAACCTCGAAATACTTTAAGCTATAGCTAACATCATCTTTATCAGCTAAATAATCAGTAATATTTTCAGAAATTTTAGCAAATATTGCTCTTTGAACGGTTTCGACCAAGTTGAACTTAACAAATAACAACATACTAAGCATGGA
>JBFKKF010000549.1:0-1851 GCA_041631355.1 Bacteriovoracaceae bacterium
AAGATCTTCTCTATCAGATAAAATTGCGGAGCCTATAAGAGCTAATTGAATTAATCTCGCCGTTTTTAATTCGTGGATACGTAAGATTTTATTAAGGTCTTTGTCATTTATTTCTAAATCAAGGACTTGTCCCAAAATCAAGCCGTTGGCCCCCAGCATTTTAGAATAAAGAGTGATTAACTGTGATAGATATTTAGTATCGACCAGGGCCAATAACTCATAGGACATATTTATCAAAGCATCACCAGCTAAAATGGCATTGGATTCGCTAAATTTTTTATGTGAAGCTAGACGTCCTCGTCTATAATCATCATCATCCATTGCTGGAAGATCATCGTGGATTAACGTATAGGTATGGTGAATTTCAAGGCTAGATGCAAAGTATTTATGGGACTGAGATATTTGATCTAAGTCTTGGGCCATAGAATACACCAGAAGAGGCCTAAACACTTTACCCGGAGGAAGAACGGAATACTTAAGAACCTCAGCAAATTTATGATTTGGAGAACATTTTTCTAAACTCTGAGTTAGATGCTCAGTAATTTCATTTTTCCAGTTATTTATATTCATTAACTACCTGGCCGATCGATAAATAGGGGATTCTAGGTTCCCTTTAACTTCTATTTGGTAGAATTTATCTTTTTTATCGAAGCTTGAAAAGACTAGATTTGTCCATGAGTATTTTTCTTGAAAATCTTCACTCAAACCCAACTCACCACGAAAATTTAAAGGTGAATGATTAATATTTCGCTTATTAAACTTAATATCACCAGTAAAGTGAGCAATAATTGGAGATTTATCATCTCCCACAGTCAGTTTAACCAGTTTGAGCTTTGAATCAGTCACCATCTCAGCTTGTAATAAGACAGGACCAAGCTCAATTTTCTGGATATTTACGATAGAGATTGTTTGAGTTGGAATAATTAGATTTTTAGAGGCAATATTAATTTTAGTGTCTTTAATTGCACCATTATAGCCAATATTTGCAAAAATATTACTCAAATAAATTTTTCCTTTAAGTTTAGGCCCCTGCACAAGGTTTTTAAAATCTGATATATCTATAATATTATGTTTGTCTTTATCACTACGATCATCGATAGTTGTTTCCATTAATAAAGTCAGTTCGCTTATTCCTGTGATTATTTCTGCATCGACTTTCGAGTTTAGATACTTAAGCTGAGTTCTAAATGCAAATCCAAAAGGATACAAGCTAGGTCCTAGAATATAGATATCACTTTTACTAAAACTCATACTACGGCTTAGTCCAAAACATCCCTTGGCGAAGTTTAAATCTTTAAAAATAATTTTGGGAAGAAAGTATGAAAACTCATAGCTTGAAAAATTTATTTTACAACCAGGTATATTGGTTAAAGTCCCGTAGATTATGGAGTCAACTTTATCCTTAAAAGGAATTGAGTTTACAATAATGAGAGATGATACAATTATAAGTATGAGAATCTTTTTGAAACTAAAAATTCCACGAAGGGAATAATCAATATCTTTAATTTCATTTTCAACACTATTGCCCATAAACTATTCTACTTCCTCAAGGGTGGTTTTACTAAAATACGAAACACCAAATTTTCCATATAATAGGCTCGAGCTTTTATCTTTTTCAATTTCAATGGATCTAATTTTAAATCTCTCGTTAAAAACAAAACGACGTAGGAATGAAAATAAGTTTTCATCAGTGAGGTTTTTAAATTGAATATCAGCTGTGATTTGATTAACTCCGCTGCTCTCAATCATATCGAACTCACTAATATTAATATTTGCGTTATCAATACCAGTGGTATTTAAAATATTATTTAGTTTATTGGACAGAATATTTTTATTCGTAATTTCCTCTCC
>JBFKKF010000550.1:0-1844 GCA_041631355.1 Bacteriovoracaceae bacterium
TCAAACTAAAAAGTGATAAATATAAGGATCCAATTGAGTGTCCCGAAATAACATTAAACCAAAAAGAAGACGAAGCTACAGAGTCTCAAATTGCAAAATGCTCCGTTGAAATAAAAATAACTCCTAATAAACAAAAATTTGACCTTAATTCGACTGTTAAGTTTTTAGATAAAGAAGGTAAAGAAGTTAATGAGTCTAATTTCAAATACAATATCTCTTGGTTTTTAGATAAGGAAAAAGTTGAAACGGCCGAAACACCTGAGGATACTAGTGATCTAGATAATACCATTGGTGATGAGGAAGAAAGTGAGGAAGCTTCCACTGATAGAAGTACAGCATCTCTACCGGAAGAAATTCAAAAAATTAAAGACAATATGCTCTCCTTAAATCCTGAGGATAAGCCCTTTGAAATTGAAGAAAAAACCAATACTCAACCAGGGGCAATTCAAACTAATGAAGAGCAAACCTTTTATGTTGTAGTGGAACCCACAGATGAAGTTGAACAATTTAGTGCCTGTAGTGCTAGTGGTGTGATTCCGGCCAAGGGTCAAGACCCAACAATAAATCCAGTTCAGTTAAGACCTGGCCAAGGAGCTGCTCCCATTCGTGGCTTCATAATGGGTGGACAAAAGTAATTAAAAATTATACCGAACATCGTCTGCATACATAATATGCAGTCTTGGCTCATTTAACTCAGTAATCTCTTGAATCAACTCTTCTTGATAATTTGGTTTTAAATGTCCCAGATAGATTGGCACTTTGCCAGGCATTTTTTTGATTTCTTCTTTTATAGTACTTGGAGAATGATGATCACTAATGTCTGCTACAGCTTGTAACTTATTTGGAAAACTTACTTCGGTAAATATTGCTTTTAAGTTCTCATACTTCTTACCAACTTCCCAAATTCTATCAGTGGCCTTGGTATCTTGGGTAAAAAGAATTGCCTTATCCCCTTTTTCCACAATAAAGCCATAGGCTTCTTCTCTACCTATAACGGGATGATTCACGTGAACTGGCTCCACCGTATAATCTCCAAGTATAATTTTCTTTTCAGGCTCAATAGTATTAAAGGTAATTGTTGGATTTTCCTTAGTTGGAAGTACGGAAAAATCAGGCCAGATAAGATCATTAAAAAGATGAGTCTTAACTGCATGATAAACATTTTTATGACAATAAACCTGAAAAGGTTTTCCTTTTAATCCAAAACAATTATCACACATAAAAGCTAAGTCTTTAGTGTGATCCAAGTGGGCATGGGATAATAAAACATGGTCTATTTTTAACTGGGCCTGAATATCCAATCCTGCTGCCACAGAACCTGCATCTATCAGCAAAGAATCATCTATTAAGTAGGATGTGGCATGGTAGTTTCGAGTAACTCCTCCATGACCTCCAATAATTGTAACTTGCATCTAACCTTCTTTTGCTAAGTTAACTAAGTTATTTAAAAATATTATATCATATGAATTTTACATAGATCAGATTTTGCCTACTTAGCAGTTAACTTGGTATAAATCACTTTAGTGGACTCACCGGTGATCTCTGATATCAACTTGGCCAAGACTTTAGGTTTAGCACCTTTAGCATAGATCTCATCAATGCACTTTAGTACATCTTGTGAGCTTGGCTGAGCATGTTTTTGTGGGTTATGTAGGACAATAACAAATTCTCCTTTCCATGTGATCTCATCTCTTATTTGCTCGTACTCACTACCACAAAACCTATAAACCGACTCAAATTCTTTGGTAAGCTCTCTTCCAATTGCAAACTCCCAATTGGGTAGCTGAGTACAGATTCTCTTGAGTGTTTCATCCGCTCGGCTAACCCCTTCAAAGAAAATATGA
>JBFKKF010000551.1:0-1839 GCA_041631355.1 Bacteriovoracaceae bacterium
AATTAGTTCACCAGGCTCCATTCCATTTTGTCTTCCAAGAGAGATATGAAATCTTTGATAACCCGATTGAGCACCGTTTTCAGATTTCCTGTTTCCGTTTCTTCTACCACGGGCTTCAGATGGATCCATATCTATCGTTCTAGCATTCTTATAACGCTTAATTGATTGAGAGAAGATAAATGAGTAAAGACCCTTTAAAATATCCTCTCGCTCAAAGTTTGCAAACTTCTCTTTAAAAGCCTCGAAAGTATCACCATCTTCATTAAAATTTGAAATTGAATTCTCAAGCTCAGCATTTGCCTTTTCTGTTAAAACAGAAACAATAGCTTCAACTGTAGGTAGTGTTACTTTTTCGATTTTAGCTTTCGTAATTCTTTCGATTTGAGAAATTCTTCTCACTTCTGTTGGTTCAATAATTGAAAGAGCGATCCCTTTAGAACCACCTCTTCCTGTTCGGCCAATTCTGTGGACATAAGATTCATTATCTTGAGGAAGAGAATAATTAATAACATGAGTAAGGTCATTTACGTCAATCCCTCTCGCCGCAACATCTGTACAGACTAATAGATGAATTTTCTTCTCTTTAAATTTTTTCATAGTTAAATCACGTTGTTCTTGTGACATATCTCCATGAAGTGCATCCGAGGGATATCCTCTCACATTTAACTCGTCTGTAAGTTCTTTCGCGCCAACTTTAGTTCTGGTGAACACAATAGCGTAAACATTTTGATTATAATCAAGATAGCGACAAAGAGCTTCTGCCTGATCTCTTGTTTTTACCACACAAAACTTTTGTTCAACACAATCAGAAGTTAAGATCTTCTTAGTTACTCTAACCAGTTGAGGATCACAGAAATGCTCATTAATTAATTTTAAAATTGGCTTTGGCATAGTCGCCGAAAACATCCATATCTTTTTTTCTGGAATTTCAGCGATGATTTCTTGAACATCATCGAAAAACCCCATATCAAGCATCTCATCGGCTTCATCTAAAACCACATAACGACACTTTTCAAGATCAAATGCCCCACGTCCCATCACATCTAATAATCTTCCGGGGGTTCCCACAATAACTTGTGGCTTATTTTTTTTAAGCTCTCTTAATTGGCCGGAGATCGGAACCCCTCCATAAACAGCAAGAGTTCTTACTTTTTCAAATTTTGAAAGCTTATCTATTTCTTCACATATCTGGTTAGCAAGCTCCCTCGTTGGTGCAATGACCATTGCCTGGATGTGCCTAGATTTGAGATCTATTTTTTCTAAAAGGGGAAGAGCAAAGGCTGCTGTTTTTCCCGTTCCTGTTTGTGCTTGCCCAATAAAATCAATATCTGATTCTAAAAGAATTGGAATCGATTTTTCCTGGATTTCGGTTGGTTCTGCAAAGCCCATGGCTTCAACTGCCTTCAAAGATGAAGGTTTCAAGTTCATTTCAGTAAATAACATTGTCGTCCTTTATAAAACTGGATAATCCCAGTGGTTATAACCACTTAGGACCTTATGCGGAAAAGTATTAGCTTAAAAGGTAAGGACCGGAGTGGCTTTGTAAATTAAATGTAGTGCTTTGTACCATACTTGAGGCTAATTACAAGTAGGTATGCAAATTATAGCTGCATATGGTCTAACTTCAACTTTGACACAATCACCACTTCAAATTAATATGCCCCCATGAAAGACGCAGATAAAGACAAATTATATGATTATTTAGAGTCAATTAAAGAGCTCACTCCAGAGCAAACCATGGCAAAAGTTGAGGAGTACGTCGACGATGAAGCCATTGAAATATTTGTTCAGCATCTTGAAGACTTTTACGGCATTGAGGATGATGAAGAACTAGGAATG
>JBFKKF010000552.1:0-1835 GCA_041631355.1 Bacteriovoracaceae bacterium
AACGAGACAACTCCTAATGCCTTTCTAGGTTTAAAGTATGTAAAACTAGATAAGAACCTGGGGGATTTGATTTCAAATGTTAGGATTACCAAGGTATTCAAAGGTGGGCAATATGTTTTATCCAATCCATCTTCTAAAGTCACTATTAGTAGCTCTGAAGAGAATCTCCATATGAAACTATATAATGCTCTAAATGGAGAGTATGGGCATTATTTAAAATTAGAAAGTCGAGATGATATTTTTCAAGTCGAAATTGAGCCTCAAAATATTTTTTATGCCAATGTTCAAGACTTTTGGTTGAAAAAGATTCCGCTTTCTAAGGAGTTACTGCAAAAGAAAAGTTATGAATTTGAACTAAGTAAAAATGACCGTGTTTATTATAAATTTGAAATTCCTGACTTGAACCAGTTTAAAGTAATAGGAAGAAATAAACTGATCGAGGAAGTAGGTCAAGTTTACTTTAATGTACTTTTCAACCTTATTTTTTGTTTAGCAGATTTTTCTCAAGCAGAATATGTTCTTGGTAGTGCATCCGAGGCAAAAGAAAATGCACTCTACATTAAGTTCTACGACTTAGACCTGAGGGTTCAACAAGACGGAAAGCACTTTATGGTACTGGATCGCAAGAGTGATCTCGAGTATTATTTTAAATATAATACTAAACTAATAGAGGCGGACTTTTTTAACAATATCTTTACAGTGAAAGCTAATTGATTCATTATTAAAAGATGAATTTAATTGAAGTATTTCATTCTTATATTCATTATTTGATTCATCCTTTTAAGACTCATGAATCTTTTATGTACCCTGAAAAAGCAGACGGTTATTTACCTCTAAGAATGTCAGCTTATGAGTCTTTAAGTATATCTTGGCTTTTTATTGTCGTTAATGCGATATTTCGTATGATAACTCTCAATTTTGCGATTGTATTTATCATGGATCTATTTAGTGCAACTGATTTTGATTATTCTAGCTTTATTGATTTAAACGAGTTTCCAAGTATGTACTTTATAGTATTATCTGCAGCACTAGATATCATATTTTTCCCACTTTTTGGATTTTTTATAATTCAGTTTTGGGAAGTAGTTATTAAACTTTTTGCCTCCTTGCTAGATGTAAGTGGAGACCTTACTGACAGAGCTCAAGATATTATTTCGGTGTATTATAGTTCTCATATTTTAAAATTGATCCCCATATTTGGAGCTCCACTACAAAGCTTAGCTTCTATGGTTTTGATGTATGCCGGTCTTAGAAGACAATTGAATGCATCACCTACTTTAAGTGTATGCATTATTTTAATGCCGTTTTTTCTCATGTTACTTATCGCTTGTATATTTGCCTTAGTTTTTATGATTTCTGCAGTTCTCTAAGCAATGTTTTGAATTCGAAGTGCTAAAGCCGTGAAAGAGTTAAGAATTTTTTTCTTTTCTGAGCGAGAAATTTTAACAGGATGTTTTTTAAGCGCTTTTTTCATACAGTAAAGCCATTGTGTTTTTTCTCTTGTTGATATTTTAACATGCATATGTCTTGCCCGCATTCTTGGGTGGCCATATGCTTCAACAAATAAATTAGGTCCTCCAAACCAACCACAGAGGAACATAAATAGCTTTTTTTTAACTTCATCAGGGATTTTATTTTTAACAAGTTCATGACTTTTTAAGCAATCAATCGCCTTGGGGTCGGTCTCCATAATCTCGTAGAAATTTCGAACGAGTTTGTAGACGCCAGACTCCTCGCCAACAACTTGATAAAAGTTCTTTGAGGATTTAGTAGAAGTGAATAAGTTTTTGAAACTATTGAGCATGTGGCAGATATACTGCTCCAATTAAAACGTC
>JBFKKF010000553.1:0-1827 GCA_041631355.1 Bacteriovoracaceae bacterium
AACTATCGCGAGGACAATAAATATCTTCGTGACAACTTTCAATATAGTCGTTTAGGCTTTTTTAATATTTCCCAAGGGTTTCTTCTTGAGGATGCTGATGAAGATTTTTCCGATAAACTAACCAGATTATTAATTGAAGGGCATTATTCTGCCAATTCTTGGTCATTTAACTTTAAAGATTACTATTTTCATCAAGATGGAAACTTTATTTTGGCAATGGACGGCCAGAAAAGATTTGAAGCCATCAGTCTACTTGCACAATATAATTATAACTCCTTTCCAGACTCAACACTTCGAACCATGAGAACTGGAGTACAGTGGCGACCGATGGATATACTAGGAATGTCTTTTTTGAAAGAATTCGACTTAGATGCAGATGAGGATATATCCTCAATCTATCAACTGGACTTCATGCCTAATAATAATTGTTGGATTATTAACTTTTCTTACCAAGAGAGTTTTATTCAGCAACGGTTTGCTATGAACTTTGTTTTCAATTTTGGAAATGATGAGTTTGCAAACTATCGAAATAATTTCTTTAACTTTAGTAGGCTAGGTCAATGATAACTATTTGTGACTTTGACGATAGTTTTACCTATAATATTTTTTCAACTTTAAAGGAAATCAACTCCGAGCTGAATATAGATATAGTTCCTAAAGAGCGAGTCTTAAATTTTCTTCAAAGAGAGAGCAGCTCTAGCGATAAGCAAGTTATTATTTTAGGGCCAGGCCCTGGGCACCCTGATGATTATAATTACCTATTCAAAGCAATCGTTAATATTCTTGCTAATCAGCATATATTTACATTTGGGATATGCTTAGGTCATCAACTTATTTGGAGGGCCTACGGAAAAGAAGTTTCCCATTGTTTGTTTCCCTTTCACGGTAGGAGTAGGTTTTATAAAATTCCTCATGCTATTGCTTCAAAAATTTTAATTCCTTCTCAAATAAAGGTTCAACATTACAACTCACTAGCTGTTAAATGTAAAAATGACTTTGAGTCAGGTATTGATGATTGGAAGTTTTTCTCAAAAGAAGATGAACTTGTTCTTGGTTACCGTAATAACGGATTAACTTATCAATTTCATCCGGAATCTATAGGAACAAGTTTCCCTCAAGAGTTCTTTACCTACATGTTAAAGTTCTTGATATAATTTTTCTATGTATATTGGTATTAAGGGTTTAACGAAATTAGATACACTTCCGGCTTTATTGGAGAGTGGTTTAACCTCCTTTAGTTTTGATCTTCGTCCTAGAAGTCTCAACTTCACTCAGTCTCAAAATATCATTGAAATACTAAGTCACTTAGTGGCCGAGACGATAGAGACAAATTTAATTTTTGAAAATGAAAAAGATTTTGTTGTTAATAATGTACTGGACAGTATTGGAAGAGCGTCAGGAGTTATCCCTGGACTCGAGTTTACTGGAAGTAGCGCCCTTAGTGAATTAGATAAACTTGAAAAAGCTTTTAAGTGGCACTATACAGAGGATGAAAAATTATCCAGTATAGAAAGCTGTAAGAATTTAGAAACGATTGTCTTTTCTCAATCCTTACTTAGTACTTATGCTGAGCGTGGTGAACTACATGGCTTTTTTCAGTTGTTTGCTGATCTTGATAAAGATATGAAGTACGAATTACTTTTATCTTGGGATGGTGAAATTATTGAAAGTGTGTTCGATTTTATCGATGTTTCTGGTGTCAGTGTAGAAATTCAACCCATGGTTGAGTTGTCATATCAAAATGTAGATTTACAAAAAGTAACATCTTACATAAATTACTTGAAAAAAGTGATAAATCAGTAAGGATTAAAAATGAAAATTTTAGTA
>JBFKKF010000554.1:0-1822 GCA_041631355.1 Bacteriovoracaceae bacterium
AAAGACCAGTGCCACCAAAATGACTTTACTGGCCAATTGTTTACGATAGTCATCTAATGACTCATTTTCGAATAATTTCCTCATAACTAGTATTATACCTATTTGCTAACTCATTTAAAGTAGTCTTTTCTAAGACATATACTGGGTCTTTATAAAATGTATCAATTTTTATGGCTTCAGGTAGTTTTTTACTGGTTAAATAACAAATTTCTTCATTAGGGCCGATGCTGCTTTCCAAGTTTAAAAGGCCATACTGGCTATCCCTACTGCCAAGATGGATGGCGGGTAACATCTTGGAGGTATAAAATGATATTTTTGAGCTGACTTGATAACTGTCTCCGACTATTTTTCTGGTACCACAAGCTTTAAGAACCGTGGGAATAATTCGATCTTTCCAGCCCACTAGCTCATTTAACCGCCCTGGCCGATTATTTAAATTAAGAAAAGGTAAAGTCATTGCAAAGATTTTAACCATTAACACGAGGCTAACATTGAGAGCTGCATATCTAGATATTGATATATGCTTTTTCTCTAACAGTGGATAAAACAATAAGATGAAGGCTATTGAACAACTTATAGTCCAGTTTGCTTCTATTTGGTTTCTGAATGACATAAAAAACAAAAAAACTAAAAAGTATAATGAATTAAATATCAATACTTTTGTAAATGGGTCTTGTCGCTTTAATTCTCTCCAGTATTTAGTATAAATTACCACAAGAACTCCACCCATTAAGATGATTTGTCCAAAAACATAGTTCAATATATTCATTATATCAAAATGCTTTTCGACTCTTTTTGTAAGATGAAAGTTAAAGGTAATGAAATCATGTGAGTATTGCCAATACATATGGGGTAAATAAAAGATTACGACACTTATAACAATTGCCCAAAAACTCTTTCGCTTTAAAAACTTTGTATATGCAAGCGTCGTTAGTATAACGATTAAAAGACCGTGATATTTACTATAAAACATCCCTAATATACTTAATGATACTAAGAGAGCATTACGCCAATCATCCTTTCCAATATATTTTTTCACAGCGTAAAAAAAACAAGTTGTAAAAAACATTAATGGTGTGTCTGGCAATGCAACCAGTCCTGAAAAATTGAACAGCGGCATCGCTAAGATTAATGCCCAAAAAATAACCGTACTCGTCGGTTTTAACATTTTGTGCAACAAGAATAATGTACCAATTTGCATCAGTGTAAACGGAAACCTTACCCCCACCTCAGTATCACCAAATACATAGGTTCCAATTCGTATCATCAAAGCAACCATAGGTGGGTGATCATAGTATCCCCAACTTAAAAATCTCGAATATACCCAGTAATAAGCTTCATCGTAGCTTAACTCAATACCGGTTATAGCTATTATGTTAGGAATAAAAATCAACAAAAAAGCTATAAGAACATTTTTATTTATGATCCTTGTACTTAGGACTGTAATAATTTCCTCCATGTCATCTTTTAAAAACAATTTATAATAGATTTAATGAATATAACAGAGGGAAATTTCAAGGGGCGATCATTAGTATTCGAAGCGATACTATATATAACCTTTTATTATATTGCCGTTGCAATTGTGCTTTTTACCATGCACTTAGTTTACGAATTTCATACGATCAGAAAGGAAATCAATACCAGTATTAACGATTTATTGGGATCCTCTTATGAACCTCTCGTTAACTCTGTCTGGGAAATTAATCAAAATCAAACTCAAACAATTTTAAAAGGAGTAAACGATTCTCCTCTCGTTATAGGTATTCAATTAACTGACCCTGACTCTGAAATTCTTCACCAGTCTGGTAATATACCCAAGGAC
>JBFKKF010000555.1:0-1812 GCA_041631355.1 Bacteriovoracaceae bacterium
GCAAATTCACGGAGGTGTTGGTTACACTAAGGAATATCCAGTTGAAAGATTTATGCGTGATGCTAAGGTTTTACAGATTGTTGAAGGTACCAATCAGGTTCAAAAAATTGTCATAGCACGTGAGATAAAAAAACAATACCAAGGTTAAACAATGAATATGAATTTTACATACCATACTCAGGCAAACCAGCTAAACCATGAGTTTACCCAAGATAATTTAAATCGCCTTCTTAAAGAATTTAAAAAGATAATTGATAACCCTGAAACAGGGTTCTTTCACCTAACAGATAAAACTGAAATCATTGATCAAACTCTACAAACAGTTAAAAAGTTCAATCATAAAAAACACTTTGTTCAAATAGGTATTGGTGGAAGTGCTCTTGGGCCTCAAATGCTGGTCAATGCCCTAAGAAAAGATTTTAATAAAACATTTCATCTATTTGATAATATCGATCCAGACTATATTCAACAACAACTTGCCCAAATCTCAGCTCAAGATACTGTATTTTACATTGTTTCAAAGTCCGGTGGTACAGCTGAAACCCTCGCTAGTTATGCAATTGCCATAAATTTTTTAAAAGCTGAAAATATTCCTAAAACTGAGTGGAATCAACACCTGATATTTTGCACTGAAAATAAAGACTCTGAACTTATGCAACACATAAAGGATGAGAATTATCCATTTCTAGAGATACCAATCAATATTGGAGGTAGATTTTCAGTTCTCTCTCCAGTAGGACTGCTCCCCGCTGCTTTTTTTGGTGTTGATATTCAAAAACTCTATGACGGCGCCAATTGCATTAAACAAGAGTTACTCTCAGAAGACTTTACTTCTAATCCCTTATTACAGACCACTGCACATGTCCTAAATCTGTATAATCAAACAAGTTCAGTGGATCAAACTGTGTTGATGCCATACTCAAGTCTGCTCAAAGATCTCTCCAGCTGGTTTGTACAACTATGGGCCGAAAGTCTAGGAAAGTGGTCGGATACAAAGAATAAATCTGTTGGGATTACACCTGTTCCCGCATATGGAGCAACTGACCAACACTCTCAAGTTCAGCTTTTCATGGAGGGCCCTAACAATAAACTTCTTATTTTACTAAATGTAGAGAATACATACCACGACTTCAAACTTGAAAATGATTTACCTATTAAAAGAGCAGAAATATTAAGTGAATACAGCCTAAATCAGCTGATGCAAGCTGAGTATAACGGAACACTTAAAGCACTCAAAGAAAATCAAAGAAACATTATTACAATAACGATCCCCAAGGTTTCCACTCAAACAGTGTCCAGTCTCATTCTTTTTCTAGAAAGTCTGACTGCGCTAGTCGGCAAGGAACTAAGCATTGATCCTTTCAATCAACCAGGTGTAGAAAAAGGAAAAATCTATACATTTGAGTATTTAAAAAATTTAAAAATTGCCGATAATTAGCTAGTAGCATATTGATATTTAACAAGTTTGATGTTTTAAATAAACGATAGTTAAAATTGGAGTAGATTACCCATGAGTGATGACGCAACCCTTGTTATTACTGACATTAAAGCCGCATTAAACTCTGCAGATGAAGAAGCCGCTGAAAAGCCAGCTTGTTTTCTCGTGGTCGGGGGGGAGCTTAATGGAACCATATTCGACTTACTAGACGGAGAAACAGTTGTGGGAAGAAGTCCAGACTGTACTATTCCTCTTGAGTTTCAAGGAATTTCTAGAAGACATTTTAGAGTGCTAGTTAAAGATGAAGATTGTATGGTTGAAGACATGGGCTCTAGCAATGGGACTTTTATTAACAACACTAAGATTGAAGGTCA
>JBFKKF010000556.1:0-1809 GCA_041631355.1 Bacteriovoracaceae bacterium
AAAAGTGAAGTTGATAAATTCTCAAATTGCAAGAACCTTTGGTTCCACCTAGATATTATGGATGGTCATTTTGTTCCTAATTTAACTTTTGGAGCTACCGTTTTAAAGGGTTTAACAAAACATACTAATCATCTACTTGATGCCCATCTGATGGTAACAAATCCTGAAGACTACCTTGAAGCCCTTGCCAACATCGGTGTATATAATTTTACATTTCACTGGGAGGCCGTGACACATCACGATCGCCTCATCACAGAAGCAAAGAAAAAATTTAAAAGCGTAGGTGTTTCACTAAATCCTTCTACCCCAGTCTCAGTAATTCCCGAGTATGTCTTTTCTAAGATCGACCTTATCTTACTCATGAGCGTTAACCCTGGCTTCGGTGGACAGTCCTTTATCGAGGGTACAATTGATAAAATAGTCGAGTTGAATCAATTAAAAAAAGATAGAAATCTCTCTTTTCAAATACAGGTTGATGGTGGTGTTAATGATAAAAATGCCAAAGACTTAATTAATGCAGGTGCGACGAACTTAGTTGCTGGATCTTATATTTTTAACGAGCCTAGTAAAGACTACTTAACACAAGTTGAATCCTTACGAAACTAATTGAGGACAATAATGAAAAATGATTTTAAAGACGCTAAAGAATATTTATTAGATGGAACAAACTTAACCATTGAAAAGATTTATGAAATCTCTGTTGCCAAGGTGGGCGAAATAAAAGTCGCACTGACTCCAGATTCCGAAAAAAAAGTACTTTCCTCTCGAGCCTATGTTGACCAAATTGTTGAAAAGGGTGAACCTGTTTATGGAATCAATACTGGCTTTGGTGCACTTTCAAATAAGTTTATCGACAAAAAGGACTTATCCCAATTACAGTATAATTTAATTCGCTCTCACTGTACTGGGGTCGGAAATCCCTTTCCCCGAATCACAACTAGAGCAATTATGGTTTTACGTGCAAACTGTCTTGCCTCCGGTTTCTCTGGGGTCAGTAAAGAGTGCATTGACTTACTTTTCGACTTTATTAACTACGATATTACTCCTGTCGTTCCTGAAAAAGGTTCTGTTGGAGCTTCAGGAGATCTAGCACCCCTTTCTCATATTGCACTTGCTCTCATTGGAGAAGGAGATGTTGTTTATGATGGAAAAACTGTTAAGTCCAGTTTTGCTATTGACCAAATTAATAAAAAGCCAGTTCAGCTAAAAGCCAAAGACGGTTTAGCACTAATAAACGGTACAGCTGTCATGGCAGCACTTGGTTCACTTGCTCTCTACGAAGCTAAGAGAATTGTTAAAATTGCTGATATTGCAACAGCAATGACTCTTGAAGCTGTAAGAGGAACTAAGCGAGCTTTTGACCCCGATATTTCCTCTTTGAAACCACAACCTGGTCAAATTGCTGTCTCTAATAATCTAACTAAATTATTATCATATCCAAGTGAGATTGCTGATTCACACCTTGATTGCGGAAAAGTCCAAGATCCATATTCACTAAGATGTGTTCCCCAGGTTCACGGAGCTATTAGACAAACATTAAATCATGCCGATGATATCTTATCAGTTGAAATAAATTCCGTTACCGATAACCCTCTTATTTTTGTGGATAAAAATAAAGTTGTCTCTGGAGGAAATTTTCATGGAGAGGCCGTTGCAATGTGCATGGACTATCTCTCTATTGGTATGAGTGAAGTTGCAAGTATATCAGAAAGAAGAGTTGAAAAAATGATGAATCCGACTTTTTCAGATCTCCCCGCGTTTCTGGTTAAAGAGTCTGGCCTAAACTCAGGGCTCATGATTGCCCATGTT
>JBFKKF010000557.1:0-1801 GCA_041631355.1 Bacteriovoracaceae bacterium
ACTCTTGATGAGGATCAATATTTTGGACTAATTACCGGTCCCAATATGGCCGGTAAGACTACAGTTATGCGAGAGATGGCCATCATTCAATTTCTAGCACAAATTGGCTGCTTTGTTCCTGCTCAAAACGCAGAAATCGGACTCACTGATTATATTTTCTCAAGGCTTGGAGCTAGTGATGATATCATTAAGGGGCAATCTACTTTTATGGTAGAGATGAGTGAGACCGCTGAGATCATTCGCCACGCTACAGATAAATCCCTTATTATCCTGGATGAAATTGGTAGAGGAACTTCAACATATGATGGTCTAAGTATTGCTTGGTCATTAGTTGAATACTTTGTACAAGAAACAAAGGCCCTCACACTATTTTCAACTCACTATCATGAACTAATTGATTTAGTTGAGACCCTAAAGAGTGCTAAAAATCTTACGGTAAAAACAATTAATGAAAACGGTAATGTTCAGTTCTTATATGAGCTTATTGAAGAAGGCGCTGGACAAAGTTTCGGTATTCACGTGGCAAAGCTTGCGGGTCTTCCAAAGCAAATTCTAAATCGCTCCACCCAAATTTTAGCACAACTTGAAAGCGAGCAACAAAACACTCAACTTCCGACCACTAATGCAAACTGCAATCAGCTCGATCTCTTTGCTCAGCAACCACAAATTATATTTGAAGATACTACCAGTCCAATTGTAGATGAATTAGAGGCAATGGATCTTATGAATATGACTCCAATACAGGCCATGCAGAAGCTACATGATTTGAAACAGCAGTACTTGAATTAAAAATTCTCCGAACTCCCGGCTTCCCAATCATCCAGCCAATGCCCTTGATAGGTTCCATTGATTAATGAATTAAACTCCAATTTTGGATAGAGCTTTTCATAATTTGTAATTTCCCCTGGGCCCAGTCTTCTTTTGATATGTTTTTTTCTAATATTTCTAATCTCAGAAAATCCCGCTGCACATAATAGCTCGTGAAGTTCAAATAAAGTCTGCTTATGATATCTCGCCACCCTATGGGCCTTACTTTCTACATCAATCAATTTATATAAACGAGGATCTTGCGTGGCCACTCCCGTTGGACAATGATTTGAATTACAACGAAGTGCCTGAATGCAACCTAAGGCAAACATCATTCCTCTGGCGCTATTACATATATCTGCGCCAAGAGAAAACTTACTAACCATATTAAATGCATCAATTACTTTTCCAGAAGCAATAATCATTATTTTATCTCTTAGCCCTGTTGCCAATAAGGCGTTGTGAACAAAATTTAGTCCATCATTTAAAGGGGTTCCTAAGAAGTTAGTAAACTCCCTTGGAGATGCACCCGTTCCCCCTTCTGAGCCATCGACCGTAATAAAGTCTGGATAAATATCTAGTTCCATCATTGCCTTGCAAATAGAGAAGAACTCTGACTTTTTCCCAATACATAATTTAAACCCAACTGGCTTACCACCACTGAGCTCTCTTAATTGCTGAATAAACTCTAATAATCCTTTAGGCCCTCTAAAAGCAGAATGGGTCGGTGGTGATAATACATCTTTTCCCATTTGCACCGCTCTGATCTTTGAAATTTCTTCATTTACCTTAGAGCCAGGTAATATTCCTCCGTGCCCTGGTTTGGCACCTTGGGATAACTTCAATTCAATAAGTTTAACTTGTTCTTTAGCGGATTTTTCTTTAAACATTTCGGGGTTAAAAGTTCCATCAGGATTTCGACACCCAAAGTATCCGGTTCCAATTTGCCAGCATAAATCCCCCCCATGCTTTTCATGATAAGGAGAAATGGCTC
>JBFKKF010000558.1:0-1801 GCA_041631355.1 Bacteriovoracaceae bacterium
GATAGAAGAATGGGAGATAGTAGGGTGATAAAAGACATTGACGACATATTTATGACATTTGAACGTAAAGGACTTACTGTACACTTTAGCTATCATAATAAAACCTATGTAGTGGATACTTTTGATAAATACGATAACCATGTTATGAATATACATAGTACTAAGTTTAAAGAATTGGTAAGGCTTTTGTATAAAAATGCAGTAAATTATAAAAAATTGGAGCTTATTAAATGATCGGTGGTGTACAGATAAGCGTACATCTACTTGGTACAGAAAAGCGGCTTAAGTGCCGTTAAGGAGAATTAACATGCAATACACAATTAAACATATTTTATTTATAGCTATTTTGGGACTACTAGCCTTACTAATGCAAAGCTGCGGCAATACAGTGCGAGTACCTGAAAAAGTCGAAACCGAAAACGAGGTAGAAGGCGATGTAAATGTTGATGGAACTATAGAGCATAAAATTTCATTTGACCTATCGACTTTTAGGGAAGTTTGTGAGGCTGAGTATGCTGATGAGGCTAATGAGCAGGCTAAAGAGCAATTGATAGCTGCTTGTCAGCAAGAAAGGCTTGAAGAGTTTTTAGACTTGTTGGCTAATTTGGCTGATCAAGAACAAGAAAATGTAGAGGAGATTGAAGGTGAAGCGTAGTGAAATGGTTAAAGTTATAGAGTTAGCTTTAAAAAGATGGAATGGTGCTTACTATGACGAAAGTTTAGAGTCTTATATATTATCAGAGCTGGAGGAGAGGGGGATGTTGCCTCCATGTTATATAGCGCAAGAGGCTTATATGGAATTTGAATGCTTTGACTGGGAACCTGAAGATGGGTAAAATTAATAATAGTAACAAATCTAACAAACCACACCTGCCCCCATTACCGATAGATTTTACAAAAATACCCTGCCCTGTTTGCAAAACAGTTACGGAATTTGAAATATCCCATTTAACAAAAGAAGATACAGAGCTTTTATATTGTCACGAATGCTGCAAAACTTACAAAATAGAACAGTGGTTAAAAGATAATTAAACCTTTATTAATAACATTACTAAACTTATTATTTATTGCAAGTATATCTTTAGTATATGGGTATTATACTAATCAAGGACATTACGTTTTTTACGCTTTAATTTTAGGAGTATTTTTTATTTTATTTTTAATTATAGTTTTTTGGTATTTTTTAATAAATGAGGTTGTCAAAAATACTTAAATCTAGTATGATTATTAAAGGACACTTGGAGGTAACATGTCTACAATAATAACCGGAATAAAACTAATTGTTACGCTGTATTTTATTGGACTTTACAATATAAACCTAGCATATGCTTTTATTGTATTTGTGTTGGGGAGCATGATTGAGCAAGGTATTATCATGTATCAAAAGACACAAGCATTAAATAAATTTTTAGAAGAAGCACAAAAAGCAATTGACAAAAAGGACAAAGATGATTAATGTGGAGCTTACTAATATAACTCCTGATGCAGAACTTCATTGTGAAAAAGCAGCGAGAGACTGTTACGATAGTATAGGTAAAATGAAAGATCCTAATAAATCTACCAATATTATAAAAAGTTGTACTATAGCAGACCACTTAACTATAAACGGACATGCTTCAGCTACTTTTAGAATTACTGGAGTTTCTAGGGCATTAATGGGACAGATTACTAGGCATAGAACTGCGTGTTTTTCTATAAGGAGTCAAAGGTATGTAATGGAAGATTCTTTTGGATACGTAACTCCTCCTAGCATACTTAAAAATAGTCCTTGTAACGTAGTATATCAAAAACTTATGTCGGA
>JBFKKF010000559.1:0-1798 GCA_041631355.1 Bacteriovoracaceae bacterium
ATTATCAATGATTCTTTGATAGAGTTCAAGGTCTGCTTGTGAACTTGAGTAGAAAGAAAAAAGAATCAAAATGAATATGATTGGCAGTAAAAAACAAAGTAACATTAGCGCGATTTTAACAGCAAATTGTTGCCATTCTTCCAAGACATTGTACTCGTCTATAAACCTTTGATGAGTAGGAGTTATCTTAAATTGTTCAATTAGATTTAATACAAGAAGATCTATCTTTCTCATTATTGATAAACGATATTTCATTTTTGTCCTTTACCAGCTAAGAGCGTTTTGTTTTTTTGATCAATTTCGATTAACCAATGACCATCACTTTCTAATTGTGCTTTGATTTTTTCTAATTGCTCAAGCTTTTCTGCTTTAACCGCAAAATCAATTTGCTTATCTTCTGAGACAATGAATTTTGTTAGTTCAACTTCTTTACTTTCGATAATGTCAAAAAGATCAACCAACTCACTTAAAGCATTGATCTCAAGGGAAGATTGAATTATTTTTACTTCTTGGTTCACGAGTTTTATTTTTGTGTCTAGCTTACGTTGTATCCTTTGAAGAACAGCTTGTTGAATTGTTGCTGCTCTAATTTTCCTTTTATACTGTTTGGACATATCTAAATTTGGATTTTGGAAAAGATTTGATGCCATCTTTTTGGCATTACTCACCTGGATATTAGTCAAAATGATTTCTGCGACTAAAAAGACACTAAAAATTATTGTTAAAATTGCCATTCGTACTGCAATAAAGCTTACTGTGTCCAGTGGCAGGTCAAAATCTTGGCTTAGGGCATATTTGTCTTTTAAGAAATTAATCATTCGAGACTTTTTCCCTACATTCGTTGTTAAAGCGACAATTTGGCTGAATCGATTACGATATTTTTTATCACCCTCTATGAAGTGATCATCTACTATCTGGTAGGGATTGAAGTAGTCAACAGGAATTCCAATTTGTTCTTCTAAGTAGTTATCGAAATTTTTAATATTAGCTGAACCACCACAGATGTAGATTTTACTGGCCCTGATTCCATGGTTCACACGATGCCCGATATCCCAACGTCTAATCTCGTTTATAAGAGGCTTTAATGTATTATCCATGAGTCGTGAGAACTCTTTTTGGTCTCCATCAACATTATCATATTGGTCTTCAAGTAGTATAAAGGAGTTTTGGTGTTTATATGTTTCTGCTTCCTCAGTTTTGATCCCGTAGGTCTTACTGATAGCATCTGTGATTGTGGCCCCTGCGACATAAGCGTTGTGGTTGGCTACAAGTTTATTATCAAAGAAAAAATAGCCACGCGTGGCATGATGACCTAAGTCTATAATACAAAAGGACTCAGGAAATAAGTCTTTATTGCTACTAACGATATTTGCAAGGGAGGATACGTCGCTTGTGAGTACCTCAGGTTTAAGTCCGTGTTTTAGAATAATATTATAAAAACTTTCGAAGTTTTCTTTTTTCACGACCGCAACTGTGGCATGGGTCTGTTTATTTTCAGTGATAAGCGTTTCGGCCCAATGACATTCATTTAGGGAATAAGGTAAGTCCTCCTCAATTAGGAAAGGAAGCATACTCATGGCGGTTCTTTTATTTTTAACCGGTAGAGATATATAGCGGGTTGAAACAATATCTGATGGAAGAGTTAAGAAGACATGGTTCTTTGGTTCTTCGCTTCTTTCAAGATAGTCTGAAATTAATTGTAATTGTCTTTCCCATAATTCATTAAGGTGATCCTCCCCTGACGGCATCGCTGTCTATGAAGAAGACGGTCAATGTTTATTTGCTAATGAAAAACTTG
>JBFKKF010000560.1:0-1796 GCA_041631355.1 Bacteriovoracaceae bacterium
ACTTTAATCTGCTTTAAATGAGCTAGCGTCGTCGTTACCTCCTCAACTTCAGCTGTTGTCATAGTGAAAGAGTTTGCCAAGTCATCAGCGTCAACTTCTGGTAGTTTTACAAAATCATTTACCCAATCAAGTGATATATACACAGTTATTTCCTTTTAATTAAAATGCGCTAAATTGTTTATTGAAACGTAGGTCTCCTGAATGAAGATGACGAATATCTTCAATCATATACTTCACCATTACCAGTCGATCAAGGCCAAGGCCAAAAGCAAAGCCATTGTATTCTTCAGGGTCAATTCCTCCAGCTTTTAAAACATTTGGGTGAACCATTCCACATGGAAGAAGTTCTAGCCAACCACTATGTTTTGACTCCCCCTTGCCAGGTTTTTTCCAGCGAATATCTAACTCAAAGCCAGGTTCTACAAAGGGGAAGTATCCAGGGCGAAGCCTTACTTCCATATCCGTTTTGAAAATCTCTTTTAACAGAGTTTTCATAAAGTAAATTAAATTACCCACTGTAATATTTTTTCCAACCATCATTCCTTCTAGTTGATGAAAGCACATTTCGTGAGTTGCATCTGTCCTTTCACATCTAAAAACCTTTCCAGGTCCCACAAATTTAAATGGAGGTTTACGAGATTCCATTCCTCGAACTTGAATGGTAGAAGTATGAGTTCGTAGGAGATGTTTCATATCCGAAAACCAGAAAGTATCCTGCATATCTCTCGCCGGATGAGTCTCTGGAATATTAAGCGCTTCAAAATTATGAAAATCATCTTCGATATGTGGTCCGTCTAAAATTTCAAAGCCCATAGACAAAAAGATGTCTTCAATTTCTCTTTGGATTTGAGACACCGGGTGAAGACCAGCTGCTTGTAGACCTAAATCGAGAACTGAATCTGTCAGAGAAAAGTCGAGCTTATTATCAGCAAGTTTTGCATTAACTTCCTCTAGCTCTAACTCTTGTAATTTATTTAAAACCATTTTTTCAATATCTTGTTTAATTTGGTTTGATTTGGGACCAATCTCCTTTCTCTGTTCTGGAGTGGCGTCCTTAAGAGATTTCAAAATCTCAGCAAGAGATCCCTTTTTACCAATTACTGAAGCTTTGAGGGCCAAAACATCTGCCTGCTTATTAAGTTTATTTATTTGATTTTGAAAATCATTAAAGATTTCATCCATTTTGCTAAGCATATAACCTTCCTAATGCAATAAAATTCAGGGCGTAGCGTAGCAAAAAGATTATGTTTAGACAATTTAAGGAATAAAAAAAGGGGGCCAAACGCACTGGTGCCCCCTACGGTTCAATTACGAATGTATGGCATCTTTATTTGCCTAAAACGTGAGGGAAACCCTCATTGCCTAAAGTGGCAGACACGCGTGTTAAATGTCTCGATATAAAGCTTAACCCGCACGGGAACTCTATATCAGGTACTCATAATACACCCCTGATGCGCGGCGCGCAAGTTCTTATTCAAAACTTTATTCAAATTTAAGTTAACGTATATGATTAAAAAAACTGATTTTTTCATCTGATTGATAATCAGGGTAGGTCCAAGCGACCTTCTGAAAGGATTTATCTTTATAGAAATAAACCAGCTCAGCGTAAATCCCATCAGATAAATAAATTCTATGGGAGTATGGTTTTCCAGTAGCAAGAACAACTTGCTCTTTAGCAATATAACCCACATCAATATTGATAACTCGCCTACCATCGAGAGAAGATTCTTGCTCAACCTTAGTCGCCCATAATTTCAACTCAACCATTAACTCTCTTGGGAAGGTTTTATGACTAT
>JBFKKF010000561.1:0-1789 GCA_041631355.1 Bacteriovoracaceae bacterium
TCCACAGGATCTTCAACGGTGATAATCATTCTATCCGGAGTATTCATTCTATCCAGGACAGCAAATAAAGTTGTGGTTTTACCGTGCCCAGTTGGTCCGGTAACATATAGAACTCCGTGTTTTTTTGTTGAAAACTCTTTTAATCCCTGGAGAGTTTTTCCATGAAATCCTAGTTTTTCTAACTCAAGTACAGTGTTTGTTTTTTCAAGAACCCTCATAACAATACGTTCACCATTTTGAACGGGAACAGTACTAAGCCTGATATCAATATCCTTCCCAGCAATTTTGATCTTTATTCTTCCATCTTGAGGTAATCTTTTTTCTGCAATATCAAGTTTTGCCATAACTTTAATACGTGAGGATACGGCAGCGTGGGTTTTTTTAGGTTGTCTCAGAATTTCTGTCATAACCCGGTTAATACGAAAACGATAAATAACTTCCTTCTCGTAGGGTTCAATATGAATATCTGATGCTCGCTCTTTAACGGCCCTAAATATAATGGAGTTTACAAATCTAATAACTGGTGCTTCATCTGCTGATGCATCAAGGATATCGATCGGTCCATCTAGATCAAGATTTTCTTCAAATTCATCTTCAATGGTATCAACTAGATTTCTATTTGCTTTTTCATAGACACGGTTAATGGCGTCTTGAATACGAAGTGGGGTAGAGACCAGTAGGTGAACTTTCTTTTTAAAGATACCATTGATGTCGTTTATAGCGTTAAAGTCGAATGGATCACTCAAGACAACAGTCACGGAAAATTCAGACTCTAGTATAGGCAGAACTTCGTGATGTTTAGCATAATTAATTGAAATATCTTTAACGATTTGTGGATCAATTTCTTCAATATTGATCTCGTTGATATATGGAATCTCAATCTGGTGACAAAGAACCTTAATAATATCGTGGGGGTGAATATAGTTCTTTTTTAAAAGGATTTGTCCGAGAGGTTCATGATCTTCATTTTGAATTCTCAAAGCTTCTTCTAGTTGCTGCTCGGTAAGGGCAGTGTGCTTGAGAAGAAGATCCCCCATTTGAACTTTATCATCTTCAAATTTTGCTAAATGTTCGTCATTAATTCTCATACTTTATTATAACTCATTGCTAACATCGTTCATTATTTCCTGGTAATCAGGAACATTTTCATTTTTTGTCCTATTTGGTCCAATCCCAGAACCTTCATTTACTTCCTTATAAATATTTGAAGAGGTGTCATAAAGCGGTCCACTTTTTTGCTTTGTCATCTGCTTAGTTAACTCTTCAACTTTCTTTCTGTGAGGATCGTCACCTTCCTCTTCTATAACAGATTTTAAGTTCTCAGTTCTTGCTTCTAAAACATTAAGTGAGTTAGTTGCAGCTGTTTTATCGTAGGGAGAGATGATTTTTGGAGTTAGAAAGAATAAAAGATTAATTTTTTCAACTTTTGTATTCTTTGATTTAAACAACCAACCCAATACAGGAATATCTCCTAGTAGAGGAACCTTATTAATACTCATTGTTTCTCTATCTCTTAGTAAGCCCCCCATAGCAATAGTGTCCTGGTCCCTTACCATCACTTCTGTAATTGCTGATCGCGTGGTGGTTGCAAGACCTGAGCCAGAGGTTGTTAATTCACCGACAAAGTCATTAATAGATTGGTTGATTTTTAATTTAACAAACCTAGTGACCTTATTAATTTGTGGGGTTATTTTCAGGCTTAGCTTTGCTTCCTGGTTGGTAACACTTTGGGTTGTAACCGTATTATTCGTTGAAGTTGTTGTTACGGGTACAGTGTTTCCAACTTCAA
>JBFKKF010000562.1:0-1788 GCA_041631355.1 Bacteriovoracaceae bacterium
AGTACTGGCGAAGTGAAGTTGAAAACCAGGTCACAAATAGATTTTTGATGTTCTATACGCTTGGATAAGCTAGGAACTGACAAGGTCGATATATAAAGCAATGCGGTATCAAATAAAGAGTTTGAAGGTCTAGAAGTTTTACCAGGAAAACTGACAGAGAAATATAAAAAATATTTGTTCGCCTTTTATACAAGTATTACTGAGAGGCTATATGATATTTTACAAAGTATGTATGAAGAAGATCCTATTAAATTTAAGCAGTGTTTGGCGCCCTTAAGAGGGTTTTCAGATGAAGACATATTACAGGTGACGGCCTTTTATCAATTGAAAGATGAAGTCTTTATAAGCTCTAATGTAAAAATTTCGGAACACGATAGAAATGTAAAAATATATGGGATTAAGCTAAAAGGAAATGTGATTGAAGTTGTCTTGAGTGATACAGTTTTACAATTAAGACTTAAACCTATGAATAAATTCACTTCAAAATCATATAAAATTAATTGTGCTGTTAAATCTAGCTAACCTTTTTGAGTCCCACTGAGTGTTCATTCTCTTTAGGAAGCGTTTGTTCCCTTAATAGTGGGTTTAAGCGATCTTCAAAAATTGATTCGTCGTTTCGAGTTACAAAATGTGTTGCTAGGTCAACCCAAATATCTGGTTCATAGGGATAGATCATTATAACCCTTGAGTAATTTGTCACCTCAAACTTCATAGCTTCCTTGAATAAATTTAAATGATCTGTGGTAAGACTTGTTTCTGGCTCAACGAAGAAGATATAATCACTACTTGAAAGTAAGGACTTTGTCAGTGATACAAGTTTAATTTTTTCAGAGGAAAGTGTGTTTATTTTTTGGTCTAAATCCCCTAATGATTTAACCAGTTGGGATAAATATGGATTCTTTAATGTTTCAATAAACTCTCTTAGATTATTCTCTCTATCTTTAATGAAACTTGTTGGGACTGCATCTAGTAAAAAGTTATCTTTTATGGTCATTTCTGCGTGGAGGGAGTCATTATTCCATGAATATGAGAAATCGATAATCCCTTTGATGCCTTGGTGTTTCAAAAAGTACAAAAATGACTTTAAGGGGTTTGTATAATTACCCGAGTGTTTCTCTTTTTGAAAGAGGTAGATTTTCTTAAAATTTATTTTTATTACATTACTCATAATTTCTTATCGTCTATTTTAACAACTTTTTAAAAAATTTAATTTAGGATATAATTTACCTAGGAGAAATAGATGAGTAGTGGAGATAAATACTTTGGTAAACGAGTTGTTGTAGGCTTAACAGGTAGGATGGATTCTGCTGTAACTGCTCTTTTGCTAAAAAAGCAGGGAATGGATGTTATCGGTCTTACGATTGTTACCAACTCAAACGATACTTTTAAAAAACCAGAGTACTACCCACGTTGTCACGTAGAAGATTTAGATCATATTAAAAGTTTCTGTGAAAGTCTTAATATTCCTTTTTATGCAACTGATGGTAAATCCCAATTTGAGTATGAAGTTATGGATCCACTCGTGGCCAATAGATTATGTGCTATGGCCAATGTGACATGTTTTAATTGTAATAGATTTCGCTTTAATATTTTATATCAGAAAATGAAAGCGCTAAAGGCCCATTATATTGCGACTGGACATTATTGTAAGGTCCATAAAAATCTCAACTCTGATGAGTTTTATATAGGAGCTAATAATGATCTTGCCTCTGATCAGTCATTTCTACTGGCAGGTGTGGAAAAAAATATTTTAAAACATTTAATCCTGCCATTGGGGGAGTTGCGCAC
>JBFKKF010000563.1:0-1785 GCA_041631355.1 Bacteriovoracaceae bacterium
CCTTCTCACAATTGATGTAATTACCACCGTGTGAATGAGTTTCTGAATGTGACATTATATATCCCCTAATTTTTTATTTAAGTGTTTTAATAAATTCAATAATATGATTGATATCTTTTTCAGATAACATCCCTGCAAATGAGTTCATTTTAGCTGGATATCCTTTAACAACCTTTGTATTTGGAGCTAAAATTGACTCTCTGATGTATTCATCATTTGCAACCACACTATCTGCATTTGAAAACTCTCGTTTTTTACCGTAAAGCCCTTGAAATCCTGGACCAATAACTTTGTTACTACCAGTAGAGTGACAAGTAGCACAGTTTCTCGAATACAATCTCAATCCAAGCTCAACTGGATCAGAAATATTAGCTTCGGAAATCTCTCTATTTAACCACTTATTAAATCTTGCCTTGGAAACAACTCTAACAATGGCCCGCATTTTTGAGTGAGCAGTACCACAGTACTCGGTACAAAAAACTTTAAAGTCACCTTTTTTTGTAGCAGTAAAAGTAACTCTCGTTTTAATACCCGGCACCGTATCTCTTTTAATCCTAAAACTTGGAACAAAAAATGAGTGCAATACATCTGTTGCAGTCATTTCTAAGACAATTGGAGTATCCACAGGTACATACATAACATCTGGAACATTTACTTCAAGATTATCTTTTTTATAGGTAAATTCCCACATCCACTGCTTACCAGTTACTTCAATTTTGTATGCATTATCTGGTACATGCTCCATTTTATCGAAAGCGATTATCCCCCAGACAGCTATCCCAACAAAAATAATAGTAGGAACTACCGTCCATATTAACTCCGCAGTGAAGTTATGTGGAATATAAGCAGACTTATCATTATTACATCTGTGATATCGAATAATAAAATAAGTCATTACTCCCATTAAACCAATAAATCCTACAATACTTAACAACATGATAAAGTTATATAAATCATCTACCATGTGAACGTTTTTTGCAGCTTGCTCAGGAAGTGAAAATCCAAACAATGCTTGCAAAATGTCTCCAAGAAATCTCATACTGTTTTTCCTTTATTATTTTCTTTTCTCCAAAACCTAAATATATAGAAAGCTAAAATTAAAATGGTAATAAACCCTGCGACTCGCATTATATTAAATGCATAGAATGCATAGGTTTTTTTGGTTGGATCATACTGCATGCAAAAAAGAACCATACGATCAACTATAGTTCCAATCTTACTATCACCAGCTTCTACAAGTGAGAGCCTTAAAACTTTAGGTTCAATTGCAATACCATAGTGATAATAGGAAATCTTTCCTTGAGGGGTTAGGATATATGAGGCCGCAGCATGAGCCCACTGTTGCTCTCTTGGGTCCCAGGCATATTTAAAGCCAATTTGAGAGGCAAGCTTTTTTATATTTTCTTCAGAGCCCGTAAGAAAATGCCAACCATCAGCTGTTTCAGGCTTTCCATAAAGATCGAGGTAAGCAGATTTTTTCTTTTTAGCAAGTAATGATGACTCGTCTGGATCTATTGAAACAGCAACAAACTCAAATTCATTTCCTACTGTCCACTCAAAGGCTTTTAATGTCTCCATCAATGCATTCAAATGAAGACTACACAGAGTCGGACATTCATAATAAATTAACATTAAAAATACTGGCTTATCTGTAAAATAAGTCTTTAGTGGAAGTGCTTGTCCAAGTTCGTTAGTAAACACAAGGTCTAGATCAACCTGCTCACCAAGATGTTCCTCGATTCCAACCTTATCTTGAACCACAGATCTTTTATTTACAACTTGATC
>JBFKKF010000564.1:0-1783 GCA_041631355.1 Bacteriovoracaceae bacterium
TAGCTTCAGCAGTAGTAGTTGTGTTCATCTCTTTTGACTTTCTGAATAGGTCACCAAGAGTTGTCGTTGTTAGGTATTCTTGCATTAAAATACCAAGGTTTTCAAAGAAACCTCTAGTTAAGTTGAACTCTGTTGTATCAACTGTAATGGCTTGACCTTCATTAGTTGTTGTTTCAACTCCTGAACTTGGTGCACCACTGATATCTTTTGCAGGGTTGATGTTCTCACCAACACATTCAAGGATATCCTTAACTGAAATTTCGTCCATGCTTCTAGCAAGTACGTATCCACCACCTGGTCCTCTAACAGACTTAACAACTCTTCCAGTTCTTAATTTTCTGAATAGTTGCTCTAAGTAGTGAAGTGAAATTGCTTGACGAGAAGAAATTTCTTGAAGTCTAACTGGATTTCCATTCGAGTGGAATGTTAAGTCCAGCATTGCTCTAACTGCGTAACGGCCTTTTGATGTAAGTCTCATTTGTCATCCTCCATAATCTAAATAAACAAGTTATATTTAAGGGAACTTTCCTTCCTTTGATTCCCAAAGATATTTGACGTAATCAGTTCGCCAAATAATCTCTCATAAAAGTATGACCTGTTTTAGTTGTTGACGTCAACTGTTTATTACTAAAGATTACTTAAAAAGTTCTTACATCAAGTATTGCATGTAAGTAGCTGAAATTAATCATATTTAGTGGTGTCATTTTATGACTACATTCGTAAAAATTAAGGGAAATTATTTCCGAGTAAAAAACTTTTATCGGTCAAAAAGCACTGTATTGGACTCGGATACTAGGAACTCACTGGGCTTACCAGTCTCTAAATTCGTATAAAGTGAAGTTTCTAGTTTGTTCTTCTTGCTCATTTACTTGCTCATTAACGGTAATTTCTAATAAATAGGTATGGAAATCTTCTGGTACCTCTTTAAGTAAATAGTGAACAAACTTTTTGCCCCACTCTACAAGAAAAAATTTTTTGTGCTCTAGATACAGTGGTAGCTCTAGTTGAATAATTTCTTCTCGATCTTTAATTCGGTACATATCGGCGTGAAGAGTATCCCCTGATTCATAAACTAAAGAGTAACTAGGACTCATGGTCTCATCATTTTCTGATCCCATAAAGACCTTAGAAAAAGTTGTTTTCCCTGCACCCAACTGTCCTTCAAGTATAATAACCGCCGGGGTGTTAATGGATTCTTTTAACTCATAACTAATATAAGGAAGGTCAGATACATACACTTTTTTCCAGCATCTAACTTCATTTTCTACCACCTAGAGCTCCTTGAAAATTCTATCAATATCTTTATCTAGTGAGTTAAAGGCTTCTGGAAGACAGTCAATAATTGACTTTGCACTCATAGACCTTACTCCATATTTCTCTGCTGCAAATTTACCTGCTAGTGAGTGAATATAAACTGACTCAGCTACAATGCGGTTAAAGTCATCATATCTATGTGTTAGAGAGGTTTTCTCCTTAAGACTCGTCTCTTGTCCTAATAATCCCCCTAGAATACCTGCCAATACATCTCCAACTCCTCCTGAGGCCATACCATTATTGGGATAATAATTAAAAAAGACATTTCCATCACTACATCCCAAATAAGTACATGGTCCTTTCAACACCACAGTACAATTAATACTCTCAACCAAATCCTGGAGGTGGCTTAGTGGGTTTTTCGAGATATCCTCGTAGTCAATCCCAGTAAACTTGGCGAACTCACCAAAGTGAGGAGTTAATACAGTCGGAGCATTTCTGATAGTAAAAACTTCTTTATCTTCTTTAA
>JBFKKF010000565.1:0-1781 GCA_041631355.1 Bacteriovoracaceae bacterium
CTGACCTAACAGATCCTTTCCTTGAACAGAGTTTTCAGTGAGAAAGGCATTACACACTTTTGGCATACTCTCATACGCATGTAGGCCCGGTTCAGCATCACGCTTTCCAGATAAATATCCTTTTACACTGTCAAACAGGCCAGCATAAGCAGAAGTAGTTGAAAATATAAAAATCAAAAATAAAACTTTCATGTTCCTTCGTACTAATCGGTACGGGAACATAAATCCTTGAAATTACTCTCTTATCAAGTTGTTGAAATCACGTAAAAACAATCATGTAAAAGCTGTTTTGTATGACTTAAACCGCTAGATCCAAGGACGCTGGCCGTTTATAACGCCCCAACCTGTAATGATATAGATTCATTAAAATCAAAGACTCTTACTGAGAATGCACTCTAATTCATATGAACTAAGCTGAAAGCTAAAGTGCCTCCACCACCAAACCTGCTTCTGGGGAGGTTTTTAAATTTTTAAATTAATAACTTCACAAATAAAGTCGCTAATCCCAGAAAGCTTAAAAAGCCCATGACATCTGTAACCGTAGTAAGAATCACAGAAGATGATTGTGCTGGATCTTTTCCCATCGCTGTTAAAATCATAGGTATTGCGGCTCCTGAGATGGAAGCAGTGATCATTGAAAACACCATGGCCGCAGTCATAACTAGACCAAGTGGCATACTTTTGCTCCAAAAATAAACAGAAGCACCAGTGACTATCGCAATAACTATACCGTTCACGAAACCAACTCGTAACTCCTTAAACAATATTTTAATCCATTGTCTTACTCTAACTTCTCTAAGTGCCAATCCTCTCATAGTAACGGCCATTGCCTGGGCACCAGTATTACCTGACTGCCCTGCAACTACTGGTAACAGAACAGCAAGTGCTGTAACTTTAGCAATTGTTCCTTCAAAAACGCCAACAACTGCCGAAGCAATGAAGGCGGTTAACAAATTGATTAAAAGCCAAGGAAGTCTTTTACCCACCGAAATGATCGGAGGAGACATCACTTTTTCAGCAACACTGGCCCCTCCCAGAGTGGCCATTCTAGATATCGCTTGTTTTTGCATTTCCGTCACTAAACTACTATATCTAATTGCCCCAAGTAAGGTTCCGTCAATATGTGTTACTGGTAAAATTGTTGACTTAAAGTTTTCAAATGTTTCGACGACTTCTGCTTTTGGCGATAGTGCATTCACACTAGGAGGTGCACGATGCATGATAGACTCAATAATTTGATTACTCTCGGAAGAAAGTAAGTCATGAACAGGTACATACCCAACAAGACGACCTTCTATATCGGTCACAAAAATATCTCTCGAATTCGAATGCATTTTCTTATAACTTGATATCACTTCTTTGACTGATGAATTTACATTACATGCCCTAATACTTGTATCCATAAGGGCACCAGCGGAATCTTCAGGATATTTTAACAGGTCTTCTAAATCTTTTTTTTCATAATCTGTAAGCATTAATGACTTAGCTTTAATTTGGTCCTCATTGGTCAGAGAAAGAAGATGGGCCGAACGTATCGGATCCAATGCTCTATACAGTTTTAAAAAATTATTCTCATCCATTGAAACTAATACAAGTGATGCAAGCTGAGGCGGTAATTTACCTATCACTTCAGCAATAAAGTATATCGGTAACCCAACAAGCGTTGAAAGAATCTCATCGACAGAAAACCGTGACATCATGTTAATAGCATGCTCTGGATATGAGGAAGTAAATTTAATTAAAAGCTGATCCTCTAATTTTTTCATACTTCTCCTCTATTC
>JBFKKF010000566.1:0-1780 GCA_041631355.1 Bacteriovoracaceae bacterium
CTTTTACTGTCTTCATCTGAAGCACTACTTGTTCCAAGACCCGCAAGCTTACCTGTCGATTTATCTAATCCCCATTCGCATCTAGAGGTGTCAAGAACAGATAAGTGCTTTCCACAAAAACTAGGATTTTCCTTGCAAAGTTTTTCTTCTGTTAAAGCAGCTGCTGCAAATGCCCAGCAATAACCATGACCATCTTGATTTCTAACAGGTCCAAAATTCTTGGAATTGTCAAAACTAGGACATTGCTCCTTAGGTATTTGTGCCCAGGTAGTTGTGACAAAGAAAAGTAGAGAAAATGATAATAATGTATGCATATATGAATTAACGAACTCCCACCCATATTTTAGCCTATTTATAGGTATCATGGTACGCAGAAACTTATGATCAACAAAAGGGTGTAACGAGGCAAAATTTACCTAGAAAATGAGGTTTGAGTAAAACACTACGTCATATAAATGACTGAGTAATTCGCTATTTAACCAACTTTTAGGCAAGAATTTCCTGAAATCATGGGATAGTCTTGCTTCGTAATTATTTAGGAGATATAATTTTGACAGGGCCAACTCATGGAACAGTAGTTGGCAATAAAATGGGAGTAGCTAGGATGGCCGAAGAAGGCAAAGAAGAAGTAGGACAAGAAGAAGCTGGAAGTTCTAGTAAGCCAGCATCTGGGAAGAATCCTTTAGTTGCGTTGTTATTAGTATTGAATATGGCAGCTTTAGGAACAGTCGCATTTTTTCAATATAAATATATGAAGATGGAATCTGAAAAGCCTGATTTAACGGAGCTGTTAAAGCAAGGGCAGGAGACGAGAAACCCTGACTTATCAGATGAATTACCTGTGACAGAAAGCATTTCCAAAGAAAACCTAATTGACTTGGCCACTTTCACTGTTAACCTGGCCCAGGGTGATGGACCTAGGCGATATGTAAGACTAAATGCAGTTTTGAAAATGAGTGAAGATTCAGAACTGGCAGAGATAGAGGCTAGAAAACCTCAAATTAGAGATACGATTATTGGAATTTTAAATGCAAAGCGCCCTGAGGATATTTTAAAAAGGGATGGAAAGCTTTATTTAAAACAAGAGATTAAGTCTGCAATTAACTCCTTTTTGATTGATGGAAAAGTTGTAGATATTTTTTACGTAGGATTTCAGATTAACTAGTAGATTTATTTCTTACTGGTTGATTTAAAAGATAAATATTGAGTTTTGCAGGAAGCAAAACCAAACCAAAGGCCCAGGAGGGGAAGACATGGCACAAGTTTTAAGTCAAGACGAAGTAGATGCCCTACTAAGCGCAGTTAACGATGACGGAGAGTCAGAGGCAGAAGCGGATTTTGATGATGAATTTGAAGATGAAGAGTCCGAGAACGTCCAGCCCTATGATTTAACTAATCAAGATAGGGTAATCCGTGGACGAATGCCTATACTCGAAATTATCTACGAGAGATTTATCAGATCTTTTAGGGTTTCTCTATCAAACAGTTTGAGAAAAATTTCAACTATCTCTATGATCTCTACAGACTTATTAAAGTTTGGAGAGTTCGTTAACACATTACCGATCCCAAGTTGTATGTGTATTATGAGATTTAATGAGTTGCGTGGACCAGCATTATTAGTTTTTGAATCGAAATTAGCCTATGCAATTATAGACTCTTACTTCGGTGGGACAGATAGACCATTCACAAAAATCGAAGGGAAGGAATTTACCTCAATTGAGCTTTCGTTTATGAAAAGAGTCATGGATATGGCGATAAATGACTTAGAAGAGGCTTGGCA
>JBFKKF010000567.1:0-1777 GCA_041631355.1 Bacteriovoracaceae bacterium
AGTCAGAGTATTTGGCCTGGAAAATGTTGAGGACAAACCTTATATTGTAGTTTCTAACCACACCGGCCAAATCCCGATTGATGGAATGCTTCTTACCACTGCCTTTGCCTATGAATTTGAAAAGCCTAGAGTCTTACATGGGATGGTAGAGCGCTTCATGGCCGGGCTACCTTTTATCGGGGATCTAAGTGCCCAAACCGGATCAATTCTAGGAGATAGAGAAAATTGTAAGTGGCTCTTAAAAAAAGGCGAATCCATACTAGTTTTTCCAGAGGGTGTACGAGGAATTAATAAAAACACCAAAGACTTTTATAAATTGCAAAAGTTTTCTAATGGTTTTTATAGAATTGCCCTCCAGGCAAAAACTCAAATTCTTCCCATCTCAGTTGTAGGTGCAGAAGAAATGTTTCCTTTGGTCTTTCAAGCAGGAACAATTGGCAAGAAGCTCGGACTTCCAGGACTACCTCTTTCCTTAAACTTTTTTCCGCTTCCATCCCCAATTGATATTTATATTGGAAAACCAATAGATGTTCCTACAGATCTCTCACCAGACGCTCCCGATAGAGAGATACGTCCCTATGTGTATAAAATTGAAAAAGAGATTAAGAGAAATATTCATAAAGGACTAGAAAGTAGAAGAGAGTTTTTTGATTGGGCTCGAGAGCCCCTTAACGATTTTCTGAAGAAGATAAACCTATGAGTGAAGTGCAAAATAACACAGATCAAAAAAAATCCATTCTCATTATTGGGATCGCGGGTGGACTTGCACAGATTCTAGCTAAACTTATTTTACAAAATCATCCGGACTGGGAAATTCTTGGTATCGACTCCAGAAGTGTTAAAATGGTGCCCAAAATGAAAGGCCTTAATGCCGTTAAAATTCGATACTCCAGAGGAAATTTTGAAAACCTATTTAGAGAACATAATTTTGACTATGTTTATCACTTAGCGAGGATTTCCCATAGCTCTAATATCTACCAAGATCTAACTGAACGACTAGAACTAAGTGTCATGGGAACAAATCGAATCCTAGATTTAAGTCTTCGCTTTAAAGTTAAAAAAATTATTATCCTCAGTACTTTTCATGTTTATGGTGCCCTAAGTGATAATGGCATTTTTCTAAAAGAAGATGCTCCTCTAAAAGCCTCAATGAAGCACGCTGCACTTCGAGATGTGGTGGAAATGGATCAAATTTGTTCAACTTGGATGTGGAAGTATCAAGGGCAAGTTAGCTCCATTTTACTCAGGCCATGTAATATCATTGGGAATAAAATTTCAAATACCATGAGCCGCTATTTAATGAATCCACTAGTGCTGAAACCAATTGACTACAACCCCGTATTTCAATTTATTCATGAATTTGATATGGCCCAGGTCCTCTACCGCTCTATAGATGATCTTCCCACTGGTATCTACAATGTTTCAACCAATGAATTTATCTCCTTGAGAGAGGCCATCAACATCGTTAAGAAAACCTCTATTCCTTTTCCAATGTCCATGGCAACACTTCTCAATCAGGCGCTACGAACAGTCAAACTAGATGTACCCGAGTACCTCATCGATTATTTAAAATACTCTTGCTTAATTGATAACTCGAACTTGAAAAAGCATCTTGGAGACGACTTCTTTCGGTTTAACATTGAAGAAACCCTCAAGCTTCTTAGACTCAAATAAAATACTCTGCAAAGCGTCGTAATGATTTAATTGACGAAAAAGCTTACGAAGAATAATATAACAACCTACAACTAAATTGGCCCGGTGGTGGAATGGTAGACAC
>JBFKKF010000568.1:0-1770 GCA_041631355.1 Bacteriovoracaceae bacterium
AAAGAGCAATTGCTGAAGCGAGAGAACATGGTGACTTAAAAGAGAATGCTGAATACCACTCAGCAAAGGAGAAACAGTCCCATATTGAAGGTCGTATTGCTGAGCTACAATCCAAATTAGCAACTGCAAATGTTGTTGATGTTGCCAATGTTTCTAACGATAAAATCGTTTTTGGTGCCACTGTTACATTATTTAACACCGAAAAAGAGGAATCTCGAACAATTCAAATTGTAGGGGAAGATGAAGCTCAATCAGGTAATGATAAAATTTCTTATAGTTCACCACTTGGAAAGGCCCTTATTGGCAAGGAAGAAGGTGATGAAGTGATCGTTAAAGCTCCCAAGGGAGATATCGTCTATGAAGTCGAGGAATTCGAATACAAATAGTCTCTCCTGGGACTCCCCTATTCTCTCACTGGCCGGTAATCGTAAACCATCTGCCACGTTACAAAAGCTATCAGACTCTGGAGTCAACACGCTACAGGATTTACTATGGATATTTCCCCTTCGTGTACAATCTGCACCTAAACTTCAAAGTTTTGACCAACTTAATATCGATGAATTATTTCTTGGTCAGGCAAAAGTTATAAGTATTAAGGCCGTTCCTGCATTTGGAAGAAGAGGAAAAGGCAGGGTCCAACTCTTTAACGTCACCTGCGTTGTTAAGGACCTTATGAGTGATAATTATTTAAACTTAAAGTGGTTTAATGCTTATCCCAATATAAGAAAGCAACTTGAACAAAGTGAACAATTCACATTTTTAGGAGAAGTCACTGATTACAAGGGAACAATTCAAATAGTTAATCCTAAAATTAACCCTAAGGAAGTAAAAACAGAAAATGGACTACTGGTAGAGTACCCGACAGTGAACTCCATACCGGGAAAACAAATCCAAAAGATTATTGATAAAATTCCAACGACTCTGTGGCAAGAGGATGTTTCTAGAATTGCGAAGCAATTTCATGGCGAGCTTCAACTCCCCCCTCTTATAGAAGCTTTTAAAGCTTTACACGGCAAACAGAGCTTTAATACAGATCAATCATTTAAAGAACGAATTATCTACGAAGAGTTTTTTAGAAACCAGCTAAAAATCATGGCAAGAAGGCTAAAGTCTAAACGACTAGCTTCTCCAATCATTGATGTCGATGAGGAAAAGATCACACAATTTTTATCATTTTTTCCTTATCAGCTAACACTAGATCAAAAGCTTGTGCTTAAAGAAATCCAAAACGATTTAAAATCTTCCCACCCTATGATGAGAATGATTCAAGGTGATGTTGGATGTGGAAAGACTAGTGTGGCAGTCATAGCTGCACTGATGGTTTTATCAAACGAGGCCCAGGTTGCTTTCATGTGTCCAACAGAAGCTCTTGCCCAACAGCACTATAAAACTTTGCAAGAACTACTACCAGATAGTATCTCATTATCAATTATCCTTGGAAGTACAAAAGCTAAAGAAAAAAGAGATATTGCCGCTCAATTAGAAAATGGTTCAATTAAGTTTATAGTTGGAACACATTCTTTAATTCAAGATTCTATCGTATTTAAAAACCTCCAGCTTGCAATCATTGATGAGCAACATAAATTTGGGGTCGAACAGCGACAAAAACTTGCCCAAAAAGGACAAGGTGTCCACACGCTCATTATGACTGCCACCCCAATCCCTAGGTCCTTACAATTAGCACAGTATGGGGACTTAGATATTTCAACTATTAGAACTATGCCTGAAGGTAGAAAAGCAATTCAAACTCGCATAGTCACAGATGCAACT
>JBFKKF010000569.1:0-1755 GCA_041631355.1 Bacteriovoracaceae bacterium
ATAAACTTTTAAAACAATTGACCTAAACTATTTCATTAGCTGAATATTAGTATTTTTAGGAGGAATAAAGTTGAAAATTTCTTTTGATATTTTAGTATTGATTTCAAGTTTTTTGGTTTTTAAGCTTACTGGTTTTTGTTGTCCATTAAAGTAAATCGCCAATCTCTTTAGTTTTTCAAAACGACGGGCCTTCGATAAAAACTCTAGCTTAACCTTACTCACACCAAGGGCTTGTTTTTTTTGCTTATTAAAATCAAGTTCATACTTATTATCTGCAAGTTTTTTAACTGTATAGTTTTTATTATCTTTCAAGCCGTACCTTAAAGAATCAAAAAGCTTAGCATAACAAAAACTCTCTGCATCACCTTTTTCTAAACTTCCCCGTTCACCTTCAATAAAGGGAGGATCATATTTATAAACATTTTGAGTGTTACAAATATATAGGGTTCCGGTCTCACCATCTCTGAAGCGAATATGTCCCGGGCTTAAATACTTTATGGAGACTTCAGAGGTTATGATTCTTTTGTTTTTTCCCACAGAGTGTATACTTTCTTTAGACTGAGTAAACTCACCACTGAAGCTTTTTGGAATAAAGCTTTCAGCAGATCTAGCTGTATCTAGTAACATTAAGAGAAAAAATAAAATCAAAAAGAATCTCATAACTCTCCCTAGTGTAATTGAACCGAGACGGCCTTAGAAACACCAGGCTCCTGCATGGTGACTCCATACAGAGTATCATTTAATTCCATCGTCTTCTTATTATGGGTAATAAGGATAAATTGTGACTCAGCACTCATCTCTCTTAATAACTCATTAAAACGTCCGACATTGGCATCATCGAGAGGAGCATCAACCTCATCCAGTAAACAAAATGGACTAGGCTTAACTAAGAAAATCGAAAAGATAAGTGAAACAGCTGTCATCGCTTTCTCGCCACCACTCATAAGATTAATTGATTGCATCTTTTTACCCGGTGGTTTTGCAATAATATCAATACCACATTCAGGACTATCTATATCACCAACAATTTCAAGTCTCGCTTCACCACCACCAAAGATAATAGGAAAGACTTTTTCAAATCTAACATTTACCTCATCGAAAGCTTCCTTAAACCTTATTCTTGATTTTTCATCAATATGTAAAATTGCTTCTTCAAGATCTGTTAATGACTTTTTAAGCTCCATTTCCTGAACTCTCAAGAAATCATATCTTAGTTTTTGTCTGTCATAATCTTCAATTGCTTGCCAATTAATTTCTCCCAGTCGATTTAAGTCAGTTTTATATCTCTTAAATTTCTCTCTCGACTCTTTAAGTGCGGCCGGGAAGCGCTTTTCAAAGCTGTAATCCATTTTTTCAATCGTTATCGGTCCTTCTTCACCCTCCATAACATACATATCACTTAGGTCGACCAGATTTTCTATTTCATTTGAAGTTACTTCTAAATGTTTTTGAAGAACTTCTCTTAAGTCCACTTTGTATCTTTCGAAACAATCTTTTGCTAAAACTTCTTCGTCGGAAATAATTTGCTCTATTTTCATTTCCAACTCAACATTTGTTTTTTCAATTTTATTTATCTTTGAAGTTAACTCTTTTACTTCATTTTCGCGACCTTGCATATTGCCAAGTAATGCTGCCAAGTCATCTTTAACCATGCTTAAATTTGCTTCTTTTTCGCTTAGAATTTCTGCTTGATCTGCATTAGTCATCTCTAAACTTTCAATAGTCTGAACAGCACTTTCAATCTCTGCCTCGTAT
>JBFKKF010000570.1:0-1750 GCA_041631355.1 Bacteriovoracaceae bacterium
GAGAGTAATGCTTAAAAAACATAAAATGATTAAAGCTGATGAATAAACTTTTGCCATGCAATAAATCCTTATCTTAATTCTATATAAGATACCTTAATTTACATTAATTGCCCAAAATTAACTTATGCGAGCAGATAGCTTAGTGCTTGAGGGACTTAATAAATTTTTTTGTTTGTAAGTTATAAAGGTGAACTCTTAAGGTGGTGTATGCTGCACCAGAAATCACTGTATTATCATACTTTTTAAGCGTAGCGCCAGAAAGGGCATCCGTTAATTGCTTAGGGTGAGCAATATTTTTAAAGATTTGAGGTTCCATCGTAACAATTAAATCAAGTTGGGAATAGTCCTCTTTTGTAAACGGTGTATGATTAATTTTAGTTAGACCTGGAGCTGAAAGAATCTTTAGAAACTTCCCCTCTTTGTCATAAAAGCTTGTATAAATTAGTGGGAGACACTCACTATTGCATCCAGTAGTGGTGGTTATCTCTCTAATAAATCCTATGATTTTTTTCTTGAACACCACTTTTAATAGCGTCCTATTTATTGGTTTTTTGCTTATAGGATCGGGAATCGCTACAGGAACTAGCCGGTCATAGTCTTTAAATACTTTCTTATACAATAATGTATTATCACTTCCTAGAGAAGGGAGAGCCGATAGAAAGATCATAATCGTGAGTACTCGTTTCATAGAAAAAATTTAATACGATTTTTTTTAAATTTCAAGGCGAACAAAAGTGAACACCAACTATTTTGCAATTAAAACAGATCTTGGTGCTTTTTTAATCAACTTTGAAGCAATACTTCCTAAGATAACTTCCGCTACTCTGCCTCGCTTATGGGATCCGGTAATAATAAGATCCATTTCGTAATCTTCAGAAAACTGTGAAATTTTCTCAGAGATACTTCCTTCCTTATCAAGTTCAGCATAAATGTATGACTTAATATCAGCTGGGATTTGGGCCCTTACCGTCTCCAATTTATCTTTTATAGACTCAAGATTTTCGTTGATCATTTTTTCCATAAAGTCACTAAACTCATTATGAATGGTATGGGCCAGATGGTATCCCTCATAGTAGCATGGGACCACGTTCAATAAGTGAATTTCTGCAGAGTAAGCCTTTGCAAGCACTTGCGCCCATTTTAAGGCTTCTTCACAATGATAAGAAAAATCATAGGCCACCAGTATTCTTTTAGGGTTAAGTGCTAAGTCGTCCTTTACAATTAAAACTGATTTGTGAGATCGATGGACAATCCCTTCCGTAATTCCACCAAGAAACTTCTCTGCCCAGTTTTTATTCTTATTATGTCCTAAAACCAATAAATCGACATCCTCATCCTCTGATTCGCAAACTAAAACATCATCTGCTCTACCGGCTTTAGAGGCGTACTCGACATTTTCAACACCTAGGCCAATCCCATCAATTTGCTTCTTTAATACCTCATTATTTGCTTCTATAATACTTTGAGCATAATGATCTTGAACTTCCAAATTAAGATGAGCAAATACGTTGTCCAAAGTTGCAAAGTCTGCCAGTTCATCACTATGAATGACTTTTGCATGCTTTTTAAGTTTATTTGCCACCGTCAGACCAACCCTTAATGACAACTCTGAATCTTGACTTAAACCATTTCCAATTATTATTTTGCTCATACTGGCTCCTTAATTAAAATACATCTATTCATATCTTAAAAATTTAATTTATCTAAAAATTCAATTGAGTCCTTAACTAGCCCAACAATTTCTTTATTA
>JBFKKF010000571.1:0-1748 GCA_041631355.1 Bacteriovoracaceae bacterium
AGACACAAAAGGAATTCGTAGTTCTCGTGAAGACATGAATAGAATTGTTAAAGAAATTCTAGATGAAGCTCTGGGCCTAGGACCATTAGAAGATCTTTTATCCGATAAATCTGTATCGGAGATTATGGTTGTTGGTCCCGATAAGATTTATTTTGAACAAAGCGGTAAAAATAAAAAATCCGATGTAACTTTTACAAGTGACAGACAGGTTTTAGATGTTATTGAAAGAATTGTTTCTCAAGTTGGAAGACGAATCGATCAAAAGACTCCTTACGTAGATGCTAGATTGCGAGATGGTTCAAGAGTCCATGCTATCATTCCGCCTTGTGCACTAGATGGTGGTATAATTACAATCAGGAAATTTCCGGAAGAAAGATTAACATATAAGCACTTAATTGAGTTTGGATCAATCACTCAAAATATGGCCGACTTCTTAAGGATATCTGTTCAATCTCATAGAAATATGATTGTTTCCGGGGGAACTGGATCAGGGAAGACAACACTTATTAATGTCTTGGGTGGGTTTATTCCATCCAATGAGAGGATTATTACTTGTGAGGATTCCGCGGAGCTAAATTTCCCGCAAGACCATGTTGTTAGATTAGAGACAAAACCTCCTTCGTTGGAAGGTGAAGGCGCAGTCGATATACGTTGCTTAGTTAAACAAACACTAAGAATGAAGCCAGATAGAATTGTAGTTGGTGAGTGCCGTGGTGGAGAAACTCTAGATATGTTACAGGCGATGAATACCGGACATGATGGTTCACTGACAACTGTGCATTCGAATACTCCTCGTGACTGTATGTCCAGACTTGAAACTCTTGTTCAGTATGCCGGTACAGGTATTTCTCCTAAGGCCATTAAAGAAATGATCGCTTCAGCTGTCCATATGGTTGTTCAACAATCAAGATTAGAAGATGGATCGAGAAAAGTAATGAATATAACAGAAGTTGGTGGATTGCAGGGAGAAGTGATTACTCTACAAGATATTTTTGTTTTTAAGCAGGAAGGCATTGGAGCTAAAGGGAAAATCATGGGGAAGTTTATGGCAACTGGCTTTATTCCTAAATTTGTTGAAACTATTGAAAAGAAAGGTACTAAAATTCCAAGAGGTTTATTTAAAAATGAATAGAATTTTATTAATTTTACTACTTCTTCATTCAACGAATGCTCTGTCTCAAGAGGCTAAAACTGAGATTAACTTTATTGCTGATGTTATGGGAGCAAAGGGGTTATTGTTAGTCATTGCCATCATGTTTTTTGTATTTTCTTATCGAAATTCAGTGAAGCTATTTGCTTGGATTGAGGATCAAACATTTGGAACGAGAGATTATATACTTCAAAAATGTGAACTTTTATTCTTTGAGATAAAACCAGAGAGAGTTACTTATGCACTACTGTTCTTAGCATTTGGCTTTAGTATTATTGCTATTTCCATTTTTTTTATATTTGGTAGATACACAGAAGGATTAATTGTTGGTTTAATATTGACAATTATAGGGTGGAAAATTCCAAGGCCTATAATGGATTACTTAGTTGAGCAAAGAATTAAAAAGTATGAAACTCAAATGGTTGATGCTCTTAATCTGTTATCAAATGGACTAAGGGCCGGTCTTTCAGTGCCCCAGTCATTAGGAATGGTAGTAGAAGAGCTGCCCAAGCCCGTAAGTCAGGAATTTAACCTAATCCTCCAACAAACGAAAATTGGTGTTCCTTTAGATGAAGCCTTTGATAACTTAACAAAGAGG
>JBFKKF010000572.1:0-1745 GCA_041631355.1 Bacteriovoracaceae bacterium
ATTAGACATGTAGACCATGTAAAAGCTTGTGCATTGGTGGGAGCTGACGTGGCAACAATACCTTATAAGGTCCTCGCCCAATTATTTGATCATCCCTTAACTGCTAGTGGAATTGAAAAATTTCTAGCAGATCATCGTAAATCATTGGAATAATTAATATAGGAAATTAATATTTTAATTACCTGACCTCTTAACTCATGTAATGGGCTATAATATCCGACATGGTAAGTAGGATATAGAAAGAGGAAGGAATTTGAAAAATTTCTGCTATTTAGCACTATTTTTTGTTCTCGTTCACGGTTGCCAAAATGGCGAACGAACAACAGTAACTGAAAATACCACAACCGCCCTGGTGGAGCATGCTGTTCCCAGTTCATGGCCCTCCTCAGGAAACTTTCCTCTAAATTTGAGACTTGGAAGTAATTTTGATCAAGATGAAATTGATGCTATCGCTTCTGGGGCCAATGCATGGACAAATTCCGCAGGGCTTGGATTTAGCTTCTTCAGTCTAAGTAGCTCCGGTATTGAAAGCAAAGATAATTTAGACTCGTTTAACGACAGTGAATACGGTGTGTATAAATTATTTTCTTGGCCTACCCAGTTACCAGAAACCGCTCTTGCGGTAACTCAGTTATACGGAATAAAAAGAAATCTAGGTACTAGTAGTGAGTATATTGAACTTCAGCATGCAGATATTTTGCTCAACTATGATTATTTTAGCTTCAGTGTCGGTGGAAAAATTTGGGGTTATGACCTCACGACAGTGGTGGTACACGAAATGGGCCATTTTCTTGGTCTCTACCACTCGGATACCTCCCCTGATCATTCTGTGATGTATCCCACTTTAAGTAAATATAATGATAATCCCATGCCGCACGAATTCGATATAGATAATATTAAAAATAAATACTCGAAACTATCTAGTAGTAATAGAAGGGTGATCTCAGGCGCTGGGTCAAGCCCCATAAAAATCATTATTGAACTGTATCCCACAATGGAGCATAAAATACATATGATTGAAACTCCCTAGAACAAACTAGGGGTGAACAAAACGTCGCAATAACTGGAGAGTGCAATACTCTCCAGCTTATTTGCCTATTTTTTATTTTTTCTTTGTAGTTTTTTTCTTCGATGTTTTCTTACTGATTTTTTTATAGACCGCTTTTTTAGCATTTTCTTTAGTCTTCATAATTTGTTCTAGCTTATCGTTAACATCATTAAGCTCTTTAATGAGCTCTTTTTTTACTCGGGCATGACTGGCAACAATTTTTTCCCACTCTTTAATCTTCGATTTATCGTCTTTAATCATAAGGTTTCGTTTCTCAACTTCATCCTTAGTCATGCGGTAAATGGCCATATCTGCTAAGTACTCACTGTAGAGAAATTTTTTCTTTGTTAGGTATTCAACATAGGCTTTTCTGTTGGCCTTTTTCTCAGCTTGGGCATAATGTTTTTCTTTGATAAAGCGGATAATTTCATTATTCTTCTTAAGTCTTTCTTTTGCATCACTTATAAGAAGTTCATAACGGCGTTTAACAATGCCTAATCTTTGTTCTGTAAAAATCTGGATAATTTCTTCAGGACGCTCAAAAATCTTAACCCCACGCTCAGAAATCAAAGTATAGTTAGGAGATAGAGAAGATGAGACAGCGACTTTATCGATAACTTCTTCAAGGGATGGTTGTTGACCACGCTTAAAGATGAGCTCAATCATCACTGTATTATCAACGGTAGAGTCGATGTAA
>JBFKKF010000573.1:0-1734 GCA_041631355.1 Bacteriovoracaceae bacterium
GTAAGACATTTTGATGGTCAAAATAAAACATTTATTAATCAAATTTATTTAATACAAATAAATTATTAATTGAAAATGTTAAACTAACTTAGTATTACTTAAAATGTACCAGTACATATTGGGTAAGAAGTGTAGAGAGATGTTTTTTTACTGGTATTTAGATCAATGGGATATGTTTGAGTAATATTATATGCTACTCTAGAGTACCAGTACGTACCGTAGTAAAACTAGTATGTAATGAATCGAATAATTTTATAGAAGCCCTCTACCTGTACCCATCCAGTAGCTATTAGCTTAGCTACATTCATAGATACTGGTATGGAAGGATCAAGCAGCAACAAGCAGATTTTGCTACAGGAGTTGAGAGCTCAATGTGGAGATGCCCCCTTTGGGTGTCTCCACTGTGAGTTCTGTCACCAACTTCCCAGTAAAGCAACAGATGATAAGTTTTATGATTAGGCAGTAAAATTGGCAAGTACATGCAGAATAGAACGGTTTGTATGCAGAAGCTGTTCAGATTTGCAGAATCATATGAAAACAAGTGAATCATTACAACAACATGTATTGGGGCATAGAAAAAACTCCATCAAAACCCCACCCCCAAGGAAGAAGACCAAGGTGGCATTTATTTCAAGTTCTGTGGTAGAGGATATGCAGAAATCTAGACTTGAAAGGAATATTTTTCATGCCAATGTGAATTTTGATGAAGGATTTGATTGTGTTGAAAGCAAAGATTATTTTTGTTATGCTTCTATGAACCTTGGTAGACAGTATCTAGTTTTGAAAGCAAATCCGATAAATGAGGACCAGATAAAAAAATCTTGAGTGTGTACACAGCTGCTGATGAGGTTTCTATGGATGCACAATTTGAAGAACCAAATAAAACACAGAGTGAATGGTTAAGGAAGGACAATGATAATTGGCTAAAACTTAGGGGATTATCTACTCAAGGGACAGCAAGTGAGGTGAAAAAAGAGTAGCAGAATTGATTAAACAGGATGGTGGTCCACCCCCTTTGATTCTTCTATTGGGAGGAACAGTTGAAAACCTTTTGAGATTGAGTATGGCTTTGAATGCAATGATTAGAGAGATAATGAGAAAATAAGTAACTAGCAATAATATTATCACAACAGAATTAAAAAACAAGATATTCTGACAAGATATCATAAATTTGAAAAAAAAAGTTCACAGATGGTATGCCTACTTGGACATCATCATACAATTTACTTTGTTTACTGAATATACCAGATCATATGAAAATCTATGGGCCATTACAAAATCTATGGGAAGGTGGGAATCCTGGTGAGGGTTGCCTTGCATAAATAAAGCCTGAGATCAAGAAGGGACTGAGAAAGAATTGGGAAACAAACCTGATGTTGAAGGTTCTGAAGAGGAAAGCTTTGAAGAAATTGCAAGATATGGACAAAACCAATACCAAAGTGAGAAATGAGCAAAATTTTTTACACACAAAGGAATTGAAAATTTGGTAACAGCATGGCAGAAAAGATACCCCATAGTGTTGGTTTGCTTAAATAATGGTGTTATGGGGTGCATGATTAATAAATCAGAGCTAGTAGTTGTTGAGAAAGGAAGCTTACAATACATAAAGAATTTGATGTGTTACTATGAATGGAAAATGATTGATTGGAATGAAAGAATGATGAAAGATGTTAATAATGAAACAACTGTTTGGTATGTTTTATTGTTCCCTTCTATGACAATGAACAATGATAC
>JBFKKF010000574.1:0-1730 GCA_041631355.1 Bacteriovoracaceae bacterium
CGATAATTTATCCCTTATTAGGCAAGAGCTTACTTGGAGAGCAAGTCGTATTGATATAATTAAGGGCCTGCTTCTTGGGATTGTTATAACTTCATTTTTATTTCTCCATTATCAGAATTTTATAAACATCTTCAATATACTCTCAGAATAGGTTTAAAGCTTGATTTACACTCTATTTCTTTAGCGTTAGACTAGATCTAAGTATCTGTATTTATTATGCCAGAACTGCTTAAGATGACAATTGTAAACTAGGTGTACATGTGCTATAATGTAAACTAGGTTTACGCCGATAAGAAGGAAGATAAATGGCGAAAACTATAAAAAAGCCTAAAAAGAAAACTGATAAAGAGCTTTTTGAACTTTTAGATACAAAAATTGCCAATGCTGAATATGTATTTAAAAAGCATGCAAGACAAAGACAAATTGATAGGACGATAAGTGATCTTGAAGTTCTGGATATACTGGAAGGCAAAAAGAAGAGAAATAGGCATAGAAATAAAAAGAAAGATAAGTTTGAAGAGGGTAGAGAGGATTGGAACTATTGTATTGAAGGCCAAAACCTCGATAAAAAGAAAATTAGAATTATTATATCTTTTGAAGACAATTTAATTCCCATCATAACTGTGATGTGGATTTAGTAGGAGAGAAGATGAAAACAAAGACTTTAAAAAACTATTCATACGATGGCCTTGGTTTTCCAATCAAGCTTCAAAATGTGACTATGCTTTTAGTTGATAGTGAATGGTCTCCAAAAATTGATGTGAGAAAGGTTGCTGAAAATGCGATAAGAGAGCTTCCATATCAGAAGGAAAGGCTTTCAGGAAATCAAATTAAGTTTATTAGAACATACTTTGAAATGTCTCTTCGTGAATTTGCCTCTCAGGTTGTAAATGAATCTCATAATGCTGTCGCTAAGTGGGAGAAGTTCGGGGCAGAACCAACCAATATGGATGAAAATATTGAAAGTATGCTTAGGCTTTACATTATAGATAAGGAATCCACTAAAACGAAAAAGCAAGCTCAGGAATTTATTAAGTCGTTTAGACAAATAAGAGAAATGAGCTTTTTAAAGAAATCTCCAGCTCCTTTATTAATGGATGCGGTCTAGTCGAATGGAAAAGAAGATTCACTTTGAAAATCCACAATTGATTCTTGATGAGATTGCTCAATATGTAAAAGATGGTGATATTACCTCAAGTACAGATTTAATTTCAGCCTATATCTCTAATAGCCTCAAATACAATAGTCAGACTGAATTTGCTGAGGCCATAGGAACAACAAAGCAAACACTTTATAAAATGTTTGCTCATGACAATGTGAACCTTAATGTCTTCTTTAGGGCCATTGAGCAGATTTATGAGGATATTGAAAAGTAATGATTACTTCTGTTAAATTCAAAAACTATAAAGCTTTCAAAAATTATTCAGTACGGATTGATAAAAATAATATTTTTGTTGGGAAGAATAATCAAGGAAAGTCTACTATTATTGATAGTTTTAGCAGCCCAAAAGTCACCCACTATGATGGCCCAAAAATCACCCATCTGTAGGTTAATATTTTACTGATTGTCAGATAATCAGTTGTCTTAGTTTTAAATTGATATTTATTTTTTTAAAAGAGAGCCTGCCAATTTTACAGACCCTCGCGTTACTAAAACTCAACTTCTTCTTTTTCCTCACTTAAAGTTTCGGTTAACCTAATACTGCCCCAGTCATACTTGATAATTGAAG
>JBFKKF010000575.1:0-1726 GCA_041631355.1 Bacteriovoracaceae bacterium
CCATTAATCTATAAAATGCAGCTGGGGGAGCAAAAATAATCAATTGTGCGTAACTTACAAAGAATATAGACAACTTACTTACAGTAGAGCTATATGCTTTTAAGTACATAACTTGGAAAGAGAGTATTTTATAAAGCAAGATTAAAAGCTCCTTTAAAAATCCGCCCAAACAAAGTATTACAAAAGTTTTGTTTTCTGCAATGTTGAAACCATTTATTTTTGTGGGTAGCTTAACTTTTTTGGCGCTAGCTTAACCTTAAGATACTGTCAATTTAGATTTATATAAAACCCTAAATCCCGGCGAAATTGTTTCCGTAGTTGCAAAATATCAATTATTTCATACATACAATTCAGCAATTTTCAAAATCACTCTATGGGATTCAAATGGATTCAACTTTAGACGAAAATAAGGGGGAAAGTTATGGAGGTTTATACCTGTCATTCCGCACCTAAATAATTATTAAGATTCAGAACAAAATAGTGATCTGAGTTTCACAATTCTCAGATATTAGAAAAAAAATAAAAAAACGATTGACCCCGATCTCTCTTTTTGATCTATTACTCTCTTTTGAAAGAGATAAATCATGACCTACCCGTTTACTAAATCACTTGAGCACCACGGATTAGTGGCTGGATTCTGCAAAGAGATCAATCTTGCCAATATTATCGTTCAGGCTCTTGGCACATCAGAACATCGCCAAGTGGGCTTCGGCCATCTTTTTGTTGCCATGATCATCAATGGGTTAGGGTTTACCGGTCGAACACTGCATATGTACAGTGAGTACTTTTCAGATAAGCCATTAGATCGCCTTATTGCGCCCGGTATTAAAGCTGAACATATCAATGATGACGCGCTAGGCCGTTGTCTTGATGCGCTTTATCAGTATGGCGTTTCACCCCTCTACCAAGATATTGGCGAAGCCGTTGTTAAATATCTGGAACTGCCATGTCAGTCGGTGCACCTCGACTCAACAAGTTTCCACTATGATGGCGCTGAAAAATTATCTAACGAGGATGATGACATTCATCATATTGAAATTACCAAAGGCTATTCCCGTGATCATCGTCCCGACCTAAACCAGGTCGTCCTTAATCTTATTTGTGAAAACCAGTCCGGAATACCTGTCTATATGAAGCCTGCCAGTGGCAATATTAATGATATGGAAGGGTTTAAAGAGATTGTAAAATCGCACATAAAAAGTTTAAAAGCCGCGCAGTCTTGCCGTTATTTAGTGGCCGATGCTGCCTTATATGTCAAAGAAACGATTATTGAACTAAATGAATTAAAACAACTCTTTATCACGCGTGTACCGCAAAAATTAAAAGAAACGAAAGCACTCATTAATCAAGCTCAAGCAATTGATTTTACAGAGATGGGTAATGGCTACTCAGGTGCCTGGCATCAATCTAACTATGGTGATGTGGCGCAAAAATGGCTTTTAGTGCGCAGTGAGCAGGCAAGAAAACGGGAAGCGCATAGCTTAACAAAGCGCATGCTGAAAAAAGCAGATAGCGAGCGTAAAACATTTAAAAACCTCTCTCAACAACGCTTTGCCTGTCAGCATGATGCACAGCAAGCGGTTGAATTATGGTGGAAAAAGCAGGTTTACAGTGATGTTATTGTCGAGATAAAAGAAATTCCTATATACGCTAAGCAAGGTCAGCCTAAAAAGGGTCAGGCACCCGAGCGAATCGAGTACCAAGTAACTGGAAATTTATTTACGCC
>JBFKKF010000576.1:0-1723 GCA_041631355.1 Bacteriovoracaceae bacterium
GCATGCTTATAGGCAGTAACATCTTTTTTCCAAGATTCTTTATCAAAATCAGCAGCAAGAAAAATACAAGTATTATTTGAGCGTATGGCATAAGTTCCAGCAATGTGAATTCCTTGCAGGTGATTTTTGATGGCAATGTCATCTAGAGGAAGAAAAGCTTGGTAGTTACAGTCAGTGCACTTAACTTTTGGCTTATTGCAAATCGGCCGAACCCATTCATTTGAACAAACAGGAGAATAACCCTTTTTATTGTTTTTGTTATTTTCCCAAAAACGAGGAAAGATATCCTCTCTACAGCAAAACAATCTTTTAAATAGTTGTATTTTAGCCTCTGGTGATTCAGGCTTTTGAAAGTTTAGCTTTCTTCCAATTAAAGGTACGATATTAGTTTCAGGTTTTCTTAAGTCCCTAAGCTGTGCAAGTAGTTGTGCACGTTCATTATTAAGTAGCTCTAATCTCTTTTCTATTTCTTTGATTTGAGAAGCAGTAGTGGAGTTGTCATTTTTCATTTATTGATTAAGACCCATTTTGCTCCACGGCCTTTACCCTTAGTTTGAATAGTATTTTCATCCCTCATTTCTCTAAGAACGATACGAATCATATCTCTACTGATCCAAGGAAATTCTTTTTCTATGTCAGATATTGAGAATGCTCCTAATTGCTTCATGACGAATTGTCGGACCTGATTACTTTTTGATCCTTTGCCTGGATTTATTGTACCAACTCTCTCTTCAAATTCTTTATAGGCCTTTAATAGTGCAACCCAGAAATAATTTAACCAAGGAAGAGGGTCATGCTTATTTTCATGCCAGCCTTGTGAACTTTCTTCTAGTGTTCGATAGTAATCTTCTTTTGATTGTTCAAAAATTCTTTCTAAACTAATATAGCGTCCTACCTGATAATCAAAATGATACAAAAGAAGTAAAGTAAGTAGTCTCGCAACACGTCCATTCCCATCTGAGAATGGGTGAATACAAAGAAAATCGAGAACCGCTAATGGAATAACCACAAGAGGATCAATCATGTTTTTATCAATTACAGATCTATAGTTTTCCTCAAGCTCTTGCATATACTTGGGTGTTTCAAAAGCAGCGACTGCTTTAAATCGAACTCTCACTTTTCCACTGGGTAGAGTTTCAATAATTTCATTATCGGTACTTTTCCATCTTCCACCTGGAGTAGGCATATATTTATAAATATAATTATGCAGTTGAAGAAGAACATTCGAACTAAACGGAATGTCCTCAAATGATTCATGTATTAGAGCAAGTGCGTCTCTGTAACCAGCAACTTCTTGCTCTGACCTATCTTCAGGTGTTGTATCTCCAAGAATTAGTTTCTCAATTCTATCTGGTGAAACCTCAATCCCTTCAAGTCTGTTTGAAGATTCACTGGATTCAATAACTGCAACTTTTTGAAGGCCTTGTAAGACTTCAGGTGATTGCTTAGAGTAGAGACTTTGCTTGCCTTGGTATTCACCAAGCATACGGAGTGTGGCCAACTCTGTTTGGCCGAACTTAATGTTTTCTAAGTAGTTTTCGGTTAATGAATTCATAATAGGGTAACATTATACAATAGGGGTAATATAAAGGTCAAATTACCCACTTGTTTGTATTTTTTACCCCATTTAATTACATCGTAATTTCAATAGATTACACCTGTGGTAGAGGTGGTCGTCTCGAATAAATACACAATTGGGGTGATTCCCAATTCCAAAAAAGAA
>JBFKKF010000577.1:0-1699 GCA_041631355.1 Bacteriovoracaceae bacterium
CCCAGCACCAAGCATAGTAGAAAGAGTTCTAAAAAATCCAGAAAGAGACCCTTTAATAATAAGGCCTCCAAACAGAGGAACTGTCATTGTGAATCGATCCCATTGAATTTTTCCTTGCTTAGTTTTAATATAGTTAACAAAGACAAAAAAACTAGCAATGAATATCGGCACCATTAACAAAGTATATTCTTGCATAAAATTTGAAACGTCGATTACAAACTGAGTGACTGCTGGAATCTCTTGTCCCCCCTCCTTGAGCATATCAACAAATTGAGGAACAACAAAAACCATCAAACCCCAGGTAACAGCTAAACCAATAACAACGACGATTATAGGATAAGTAAGAGCACCTTTAACTTTCTTTTTAATTGCTTCTTGTCGCTCCATAAACTCAGATAACTTATTTAAAATACTATCCAAAATCCCGGCAGCTTCACCGGCCTTAACAAGAGAAGTATAAAGCTTACTAAATCCTCTTTGAGTAGACATGGATTCATGCAGTGATTTACCTGCTCCAATTGACTCAACAATTCCCTTAATAGTTGCTCTTGATGCTGGAACACGCTCTTGCTTACCAAGTATCTCTAGACTATCAAGAATGGGAACACCAGCATCAATTAATATTGATAACTGTTTAGTAAAGCGATTCAATTCTTCCATTCCAAAAGGTTTTGCTAAACCTTTTTCTACCATCCAAACACCCAAATCAATATCCAGAACACTTGGGGCTTTAACTGTTTTGGCCCTAATACCTTGTCTTCTTAAAACACGCTTAACCTGGCGAACATCTTTACCTTCAATTTCACCTTCGACCTTTTGGCCTTTCTCGTTTATCCCTGTATATTTAAACTTACCATGCGCCATAACTAACTATTAATCCTTTAACCCTAGCATTTTTGCCATTTCTTCCGGGTTATTAGTATAAGACATTGCTGTCTCAGGAGTTATTATACCAGAATCCAAAGATCTTTTAATGGATTGGTTCATTGTAACCATTTTTGTTTCTTCTTGATTTATTTGCATCTGAGAATAGACTTGGTGAAGCTTATCCTCTCTTATTAAGTTTCTAATAGCGGGAGTTACTCTAAGTATTTCTTGTGCCAAAACTCGTCCGCCACTTTTTTTGGGTAAAAGCTGTTGAGCAACAACCCCTTGCAAAACAAATGACAATAATGTTCTAACTGGTTCTTGTTGATCACTGGGAAAAACATTAATGATCCTGGAAATGGTTTGAATCGTAGAGTTGGTATGTAGCGTTCCAAATACTAAGTGACCAGTTTCTGCAATCTCAAGAGCAGCTTCAATTGTCTCAACATCTCGAAGCTCTCCCACAAGGACAATATCAGGATCTTGTCTCAATAGTGACCTTAGTCCTTTATAAAAAGACAAGGTATCAACTCCAACTTCACGCTGATTAACAATGGAAGTTTTATGACCATGAACAAATTCAACCGGATCTTCAAGGGTAATAATATGTCCCGCTTCAGTTGAGTTGAGTCTATCAATAATAGAGGCAAGCGTAGTCGACTTACCTGAACCAGTTGGACCAGTTACGAGCATTAATCCGTTAGAAACATCTGTCATCTCAAGTAAAACATTTGGAAGCCCAAGGGCATCAAAGTCCGGAACCTGTGAAGGAATCTGTCTAAAAACAGCCGCCACCGCACCTTTAGAATAAAAACAATTCGCCCTAAAACGA
>JBFKKF010000578.1:0-1694 GCA_041631355.1 Bacteriovoracaceae bacterium
TTACTACTGGGTCTGAAAGAGAACATTGTTGAAAATGAGTTGTTTTTAATTCAAAGTAAATCAGCAATCTATAAAGGTTATATTAGCTTTTTGACTAGTAGACTATCGCTATACAAGTATCGAAATTCAAATGTTCTGTCTTCCAACTTCTTAGGAGTCATCTAATGACAAGTAACTTTTCTTCCCCCTTATTATTTGAGCGATATGAACTAAAGTTTTTAGTTCCTATAGAATTAGTGGATCAGATATCCGAATTTGTTGAAATTTATTGTGAACTAGATCCATTTTCTAGTATTGAACCTGATAATTACTATAAAGTGAATAATATCTATTTGGATTCACCTAATTATCTCTTCCTTGAAAGACGACTGGCCGGGGTTGACCACCGCTTTAATATGAGAATAAGATCCTACGGTGATACGCCCAAATTTCCATTTTTTTGTGAAGTAAAACATAAAACTATGGGGGTTGTTAAGAAAAAGCGTGCCAAGATTTATGAAGATAATTGGGCCGATGTCTTTTCTGAAAAAATTATTGGAAATCAGTCTAAAGTCATATGGTCAGATGATGAGGATTACAAAGGACACTTTTTAAGGCTTGCCTTCTTGCACAATGTTGAACCCAAAGTTTTTACCCAATACCGAAGAAAAGCCTATGCTTCCGTTGTTGATGATTACGCACGAGTCACATTTGATAGAGACTTAAGATTTATGCGCTCTAATGGTTATAGCTTACACCCAAATGAGGAAGAATTATCCCATTATGATAATCCAACGAAGTTTGATGGCGAAGAAAATATAATTATGGAGCTTAAATGTACCACAAAGGTTCCTATGTGGTTTTTAGACCTAATAACTTACTTTAATCTAACAAGAACCAGTTTTTCAAAATATGTAACAGGAGTTCAGGAAGTAGTTGATGATCATAGACGTCCACAATTTCCAGATCGAGTATCTTGCTTTGCATAATTCAAAAGGCATTCCTATGAAATTAATAATATTGCTTATATTTATTATCAATACTTGTTTGGCCAACTCTAATGGAAGTACTCTGCTTGAGAATTCAATAAACATTAACTTTAAAGAGCAAGGACGTCTTTCTACTGGAAAATTAGAGTCATTTAGAAAGAAGATGCTTAAAAGAAGATCAGAAGTATTTTCCAATATAGTTAACTATCAAACAGTTATCAAGGATAAGAAACTTAAAAAAGCGACGAGTAAAGCTAGATATGAAACAGAGATTAAAGTTTATGATCTAATCTTGGAATATCTTGATTATATTGAAGCTAATAGTACGAACTTAGATGTTGATGATTATCTGCAAAAAATTTTAGAGCTTGAATACTCATTACGGGTTGAGGGACAAGAACTTCCAATTATTGAGTCTTTCAAATGGGCCAAAGAAATTATCAAAACGGTGAAAATCTCTAAACATGTTGCCATTGAAGGAGAGGCCTTAAACTTATATAATTCAGTTGAAAATAGAAAGTACACTTCGGAGGAAATTAAAGAACTTAAAGAGCGTGGAGTAGATTTATCCACACTAGATCCAGTTCCATCCAGTAGCTTTTGGAAAGCAAATTCTAACATCAGCGATATTAGCATTAAGAATAATTATGAAGGTGGAACTGAATTATACCAAGGTGTGGAAGTTTTCTTTCCTAAAAATCAAGGAGTATTTAAAAAGGTCAGAAA
>JBFKKF010000579.1:0-1680 GCA_041631355.1 Bacteriovoracaceae bacterium
ACAGAATTATCAAAATGGAAGGGAGTATATTCAAAGAAGATTTAATCCTGAAGAGTTAGAAGATGCTGTTAAAGAATTAAAGCCAACCCATAATTAAATAAAAAAGGCCAGGTTCAAACCTGGCCTTATTTTTATTATGCAGCACGCTCAAATAAATTTTCTCTAACTCCTGTTTCAACCCGCTTTTGCTTGAATGCATTCCATAAATGGACTACATCTAGTACGCAAATTGTTTTTCCATCTAGATAGATACTACCAAGTAGACCATCTACATCTATTGTATCAGAGTTAATATTCTCAACTGTCTTTCTAATCTCATTTAGTTTGTGAACATAGATTCCAATGTGCTGATCATTAACGTCTAAAACAATAACTTCAAATAGGTCATCTTTTGGTTTTTCTACCAAACCTTCAATTGCATTATGATCTCGAAGACCTACCAAGAAGGCAGGGTCTACTATTGGAAGTACTTTATCTAAGTAGCGAACAATTGCATTATTACCAACAAATTCCACTTGCCCGTGCTTGAACTTCTCAAGTCTTGTTACATGATCTAGGTTTACTGATAAGAAATCATTTTCAGCGTACTCAAACAACATACACTCAAACACATTTTCATCAATAAATTCTTCTTCTGTTTCATATACTGTTTCTTTTTTCTTTTCAAAACTAAGTCCAATCTTATCTGCAATCCCCTCAGCGGAAACAATCATGGCCACCTCACCACTTCCGATTAGGGAAGCACCATGATAGAGTTGATAAGATTCTATACCTTCAGAGATTTTTCTTGCAACCACCTCTTCAAATTCATAAATTTCATTAACTATAACACCATACTTAAAGCTTCCGATTCTCAAGATAACTATATTTAATATTTCTTCGTGCGCTTCATCCGGTCCAGTTAAACCAAGAATATCAGATAAATAAGTTAGCTGAATCATTTCATCGTTATGACATAATACCTTTTTATCATCTACCTCATAGATCTTTGTATTTTCGGTACTTTCTTCAATACGAATCACTTCCGCAACCTCATCCATATGAAAGATGAAATAATCATTTTTAACTCTTACTGAAAGTGTATTGATAATTAAGACGGATTTAGGTATTGGAACTTTAAGGACAAACGTTGAACCTTCACCTTTGGTACTTTCGACATAAACATCACCACCAAGTTCTTCAAATGAACCTTTAACCATGTCCATCCCAACCCCTCTTCCAGAGAGATCTGAAACGACTTCAGCGGTACTGAAACCAGACGCAAATATAATATTAACAATTTCTTTATCAGACATTTTGTCCAATTCTTCACTTGTAAATAAGTTTTTCTCGAGTGCTTTTTTCTTAATGATTTGTGGGTCAATCCCCTTACCGTCATCAATAATCTTAAGAACAATATCTTCACCCTGTTCAGATACGGTAATATCAATTCTCCCTGTAGCTTCCTTACCCACAGAAGTTCTCACATCGGGTGTCTCTAGACCATGATCCAAACTATTTCTAAGAATATGAATTAAGGTATTACTGTATAATTTTGCGATTATATTATCTATTAGCAGCTCTTCACCATCAACCTCAAATTCAACTTCCTTACCAAGCTGTTTCGATAAGTCTCTAACAAGCCTTTTAAACGGTCGAAAAGTACTTTTAAGTGGAACCTTTCTCATTTCTGTAATTCTA
>JBFKKF010000580.1:0-1676 GCA_041631355.1 Bacteriovoracaceae bacterium
ACCCTACCCTGATGCTTTCGAATGAGAATCTCCGATAACTCCCAAATGGCCTTAGATTTTCTAGGACTCAGCCCACATGGTTTTATGATTTCTTTAATCTCCTCTATAGAGTGCTTAACCATTTCCTGAGGTGTATCGGCCATGGCAAAAAGCTTAGGAGTAATTTGATTTACTCGCTCATCAGTACATTGGGCCGAAAGTAAAACAGCAATCAGCAATGTATAAGGATCTTTATGATCCAAAGGAATTGGTGTTTTTGGATAGAGCTCTTCTAGTTTATTTAAAACATAATCGGCTCTTAATTTTTTTGATTTGGTATAGTCTATACTCATCATTTATCCATTATTCTTTTATATAAATCATCAACTAACCCTAGAACGCCAACACTACCTTCTTGTATTTTAGAAACTTCTTGATCAAAATTTATCTCGGTTAAAGCACTTGCAAACTTTTCATACAAAAGCTCTTCAAGCCAAAATCTCATTTGGGCTTGTCTCGTTGTCAAATCGAATTGGTCAAAAAAAGCTTCCAAAGCCTGGTCTATATTATCAAATCCAGCATGATTAAGACTTGAACAGCTTAGAACTTTTGTTTTATATGTTCTTTCATTTTGAAGTATTGATAATGATCTTTCATAATCGTGAGTTGCAACCTTAGCCGCCTTGATAAGTTCTCCGTCCGCCTTGTTGACTAAAACAAGATCACTTACTTCTAAAATACCTCTTTTAATTCCCTGTAGCTCATCCCCGGAAGCAGGTTGCATTAAAAGAATAAACATATCCACCAAGTGAGAAACACTTATTTCACTTTGTCCCACCCCAACTGTTTCTATAAAAATATAATCAAACCCAAAGGCTTCACATAAAAGCATCGCCTCTCTTGTTTTCGCCGCAATTCCCCCCAAGTGTTTACCGTTAGGAGAAGGACGAATAAAGGCGTGATCATGAGCAGAAAGTTTTTCCATTCGAGTTTTATCACCTAAGATCGAGCCACCACTTTTTTGACTAGAAGGATCTATGGCCAAAATAGCTATTTTTTTTCCTTGAGAAATTAAATGCATTCCATAGTTTTCTAAGAAGGTACTCTTACCTACCCCTGGAGTGCCGGAAATACCAATTCTTCTGGCCTTTCCAGTCAGTGGTAATATTGCCTTAATGATTTCTTCAGATAGTGTTTTGTGCTCAGGCTTTCGACTCTCCAGCATAGTAATGGCCCTGGCCAAAACAGCACGATCTCCACTTTTAGCTGCTTTTACAACTTCCTTGGCCGTTAAATTAGTTTTCATATTTATCTTTGCTCATTATTTAATTTTTTAAGTAATCCATAAGCCGCATCTGGAATAACTGTTCCTGGGCCAAAAACGGCCACAACTCCCATATCATATAGCTTTTGATAATCATCAGGAGGAATAACTCCACCTACAACAATAAGTATGTCTTCTCGATTGTACTTTTTCAAAGCATCTTGAAGCTTAGGTACCAAGGTGAGATGTCCAGCTGCCAATGAACTAACACCTAGTATATGAACATCATTTTCTACTGCTTGCTTAGCAGACTCCTCCGGGGTTTGAAATAAGGGACCAATATCCACATCAAAACCTAAGTCCGCAAAAGCAGATGCAATAACCTTTTGTCCGCGGTCATGTCCATCTTGTCCCATCTTGGCCAATAAAATTC
>JBFKKF010000581.1:0-1676 GCA_041631355.1 Bacteriovoracaceae bacterium
GAAGTGCTTCATTTTCAGGGATAGGAACTTTAGTACCATTAGTAAAAGATAAAGTGTTTGCCATAAATATTTCCTTGTTAATTAAATTTCATCTCGGGTATATCACCAGTAACAACTAATTCAGCTTCGGTTTTTGTTTGGATTTCCTCTATACTTACTCCAGGAGCTCTTTCTAGTAAATGAAACTTGCCATCAATTAACTCCATGACTGCCAGATCTGTAACAACTTTAGATACACATTGAACGCCAGTAAGGGGTAGTGTACATTCTTTTAAAATTTTCGATTGTCCATGCTTATTTGCATGAGTCATGGCCACGATAATATTTTCAGCTCCAGCGACCAGGTCCATTGCTCCGCCCATACCTTTAACAAGTTTTCCTGGAATCATCCAAGAGGCAATATTTCCATTTTGATCAACTTCAAAGGCTCCAAGTACTGTTAGGTCTACATGACCGCCCCTAATCATGGCAAAGCTATCGGCAGAATCAAAAAAAGCAGAACCATTTATAGTGGTGACTGTTTGTTTACCAGCATTGATTAAGTCAGCGTCTACTTGATCTTCAGCGGGAAATTCTCCCATACCCAGAAGACCATTTTCTGACTGAAGCATTATTTCAATATCATTTGGAACATAATTGGCAACAAGAGTTGGAATACCAATGCCTAGGTTGACATAATAACCATCTTTGAGTTCCTGAGATATACGTTGTGCCATTTGCTCTTTAGTTAAAGACATATTTAAATCCTATACTTTTATAGTTTTTTTCTCAATTCTTTTTTCAAACTCACCTTTGATGACTCTGTTTACATAGATTCCAGGTACGTGAATTTGATCTGGGTCTAGCTCTCCGGGTTCCACTATTTCTTCAACTTCCACTACTGTTATTTTTCCTGCGGTAGCAATCATGGAGTTAAAGTTTCTAGCGGTTTTTCTAAAAACTAAATTACCATACCGATCTGCCTTCCAGGCCTTTACTAAGGCAAAGTCTGCTTTGGGGTAGGCTTCTTCCAAAATATATTTTCTTCCGTTAAATTCCTTAACTTCTTTTCCCTCTGCAATTTTTGTCCCGTATCCCGTGGCGGTATAGAAGCCGGGTATGCCTGCACCAGTAGCTCTTATCTTTTCAGCCAATGTTCCTTGTGGAGTTAGAATAACTTCCATTTCACCACTTAGAAATAACTCTTCAAACAATTTATTTTCCCCAACATATGATCCGATCATGGTTTTAACTTGTCTTTTTTCTAGTAATTTTCCAAGTCCAAACCCATCAACTCCTGCATTATTGGAAATGCAAGTTAGGCCTTTAACATTACTATCAGCAACCTTTTGAATAAGATTTTCAGGAATTCCGCATAGGCCGAAACCACCTACCATTAAAAGCATATTATCACTAATACCTGCAAGAGCTTCATCGTAACTTGCTACGACTTTATCTAAACCGCTCATTTGTCCTCCTAAAATGTTTGATTAAAATGTTATAGGATAAGAAAAATATTGGCCATTTTTAATTATTTAAATTAGTGCATTGCAATGTGTAAATGCAATGTATTTACGTCTACAATGAACAAATGCATTTAGCTTAGGAGAGAAAATGATTAATTCACTGAGTCAGTTTTTTACCAAATTATGTCAAAAATATCTTCCAGATGCCTATATTTTTTCTTTAATTTTAAC
>JBFKKF010000582.1:0-1676 GCA_041631355.1 Bacteriovoracaceae bacterium
AAACTATTTTCTAAATTTGTGACCTTAGGACCTAAGTTTAAAATCGCCTTAAAAAGGCTAGACTTTCCCACACCATTAGGCCCTGTAAGATAAATGAGCTTTCCTGGCCTTACCTCAAGATTTATTCGGGTAAAAAGGAGCTTTCCGTCACTTGTCTGTAAACTTGCATTAGTTAGTTTTAACATTTTGAACCAATTTCAAAATTAAATCTTTATAATATTCTTCATACCCCGGGTACTCGCTTGTTAAGTGAACCGGTAATTTTACGTATTTAATACCCGTTAATTCAGAGAACTTATCAAGATACTTAGAAGGATTCGTATTCGCGGCAAGAACCAGTGATACTTTTTTCTTTTTCGCCTGTTTTGAAATTTTAAACAAGTGATTCGCAGAGGGGAGAATTCCTGGGACTTTTTCAATCGTTCCAGCGGTTGTTATATTATAGTCACTTAAAAAATATAAAAACTCTTGATGATATGTCATCACAGTCTTTCCAGACATTTTATTAAGCTGTTCTTTTCCATAGCGATAAAGTGAGTTTAACTTTCTCTTAACTCCCTTTAGGTTTTTATCTATAAACGACTTTTTAACTTTACCCGTTGTGCTTAAACAGCTGGCAATCGTTTCAGCAGCACTAAGCATCTGTGGTATTGATATTGAATAATGAGGATTTCCTAAAGGATGTACATCCCCCATTGATCGATCATAATTTTGAACGACTTGTTTCTTATCTATGGTTAAGGAGGCGTCACAATAGCCTTTTCCCTGCAACTGGATTCCCGAGTTTCCCGCCATCTGAATCACCTTTGGAACCCAGCCAATCTCTAAGCTAAGCCCATTTACAATTAAAAGATCGGCTTTACTTAGCTTAAAGATAAATGCTGGTGTCGCATCAACAAAGTGAGGATCCTCATTACCACTTAAAAGAGAGATCACCTCCATTTTATCTTCTACTAGATTATCAACCAGCCATTTAAACTCTGGCAGTGTTGTAACAACTCTTGGCAGAGCAAAGGTGTTTACAGACATAAAAACTGTCACACAGAAAGCAATAACTTTATATGTATTAAAATAAGTGTGCAGGATGTGCTCCAATCGTAAATACAGTTTGTAATGTAAGTTTATGATTTGTAACTTCCTCTTCAGCAATCACCAATCCTTGAGATGTGGCAATTGTAAGACGAGTTTTCATAAACTCACTATTAGTATAGTTATATGTAAGACCAACTTCTGTATACGCATCTTCAATCTCTGTACCGTGGTCTTGTTCAGTTTCTTCTTCGTGGATATGAGGTTTGTACCAATCAACTCTTAATCCTATCGCATGATGACGATCCATCCCTTTTTCGTAATACAGGTAGGCACCATAGTCATCAAACTCTTCGTTTTCTTCTTTTTCAAGGGTTGTTCTACGCCAAGCTTCGAATTGAAGTAAATGATTATTATAGCGTGAAATTTTATCTTTGAAAATAAAGTCTAGGCCTAAGTAGTGAAACTTATTTTTTTCAGCATCAGTTCTTCCAATATAATTTAGACCATACTCAATCCCCTTTTGGGTATTAATATCAACAAAGGATGAGAGTCTAGCATAATGGGTTGGAACTTTTGCATTTTCAAATTCCTCTTCTTCACTGGCCTCATGCTCCCCATGAGCGTGCAGGGGCAGGAGCAGGAGC
>JBFKKF010000583.1:0-1673 GCA_041631355.1 Bacteriovoracaceae bacterium
CGTATGATGGCCGGAGCCCTTATTAATTTGGGTTTACACAAAATCACATTTGAGGAATTAGCCGATTCTTTAAAAGTTGAAGCAACAAAACAAGTGGGCTTTGTTGCTCCTGCCTCTGGTCTTATACTGAATAAAACCCAGATGAATTAAGCTCTTACAATCTTTACAGAGTTAATCACCACATCTTCATTAGGCTTATTATTATACGGATTACAAGGTACCTTACCAATTGCCTTAACAGTCTCCATTCCTGCTATTACTTTACCAAAAACTGTGTATCCACCATCCAAGTGAGGTTGAGGACCGAGGGTAATATAAAACTGAGATCCATTAGTATCACGCCCCCTATTGGCCATAGCAAGTACACCTTCCGTGTCATGTTTTAGCTCTGGATGATCCTCGTTTGCAAATTCATATCCAGGTCCTCCAGTTCCCATACCAAAAGGACAACCGGCCTGAACCATAAAGCCGTCAATTACCCTATGAAAAATAATTCCATCGAAGTAAGGTCCTTCTTTATGAGTTTCTTGTCTTCCTTCTGCTAAATTGACAAAATTCCACACTGCAACTGGAGCTTTATCAGGAAATAGTTCAACTTCAAAATCTCCTAAAGTCGTTTCAAACTTTGCGCTCAAAGAATTTACTTCTTCTGTATGGTTATTTCTCTCAAATTTTTGATCATCCATTCCAAACATATCAATCTCCTAACTTTATTTAATAATTTCTAATTTATAATTTCCGCGAACTTCTGAGGACTCGTATGGAGCGTAAAAGATAATTTCTTTTTCTTTTAAAATCAAATCCACATTCACACTGAAGCCAGCTTTTCTTTTCAAGTCCGTCCCATATATTGATAACATCTCGGCAGGGATATTTTTTATCCCTAGGCTCTCGAGACCGAGCTTACCAATTAAATCCTCCATTTCATATGACATAAGACAATGACTAATCATTACTGGATATGCACTCAAAACTTTAGGGGATTTCATAAGCTTTTTAATTTTCTTCATATCAGTTAAGTACGGATCAATCCAAACCAAACTAATCTTTTTGAACTGAGGAACAATAAAATCTGTACTCCCTCCAACTACCTGTTGATAAATATTGTGAAATAATGTCATCTCATCTCTAAGAGGAATATCATTGTTTCCTGTAGTGGTACGGTAAGCATACAGTTTTCTATTTATCATATGTTGAATATGCGTACTTTGGTTATAATTTAGATTTAGACTTTTATGAAGATTATTATAATTTAAGAATCTAATTGAGTTCTTTCTAAAACATCCAGATGAGTGGGAAAAGTTGGCCCAATAAGGCATATCTGGTAGAAAATATTGTTCTACTCCACTTGAGATATACACTTGATCCAAATGAGAGACTTTGTTGTCATTGGTACTTGAACAAGAAACGAACGCCCACAGTAATGTTAGTAAAATATAAGTTTTCAAGGTCAATCCTTCGTATAGACCTGTCATTTTACTCAACTTTAGCTAAGAGACAAAGACGTAAAGCATTAATTTAGAGGAAGTAAACCTTTGATTCACCTTTATCAATACATGAATACTCAGCAAACTTGTAAATAAACTCTATAAAGGGTTCAAATGCCTTAAAGCTTGGAAGCGACTTATCAAATTCTCCCCCAAATCTAATACAGGCATCGCCTCTTTCATCAA
>JBFKKF010000584.1:0-1669 GCA_041631355.1 Bacteriovoracaceae bacterium
ATTTCAAACCTTGTTTATATTTTCTTTGTCTTTAATTAGCCTTCTGACCAAATAACGTCCCAGTAGCTCAAACTTACTTTGGATACTCAATCCTACCGTCCTACAGAGATGAATAATAGGCAACTTGCCCATATTACATAGTGGTGGCTAATTATTAGACACTCACACCAACCCCTTGATATTACATCACATAGTATATTTACAAATTAAGATCTTAAAGCGATACTCCGATACTTATTTTATAAGGTAAATTATGGAAAATATTGATTATAGTTGGGAAGATACAGATCTTGAACACAATGTTCTAGAGGATACAATTGAAGTTGATAATGCTCAGACCAAAAATGATGGTGATGATAACTTATCAACCAGACATAATATGCAAATTATGCGTCGTCTCTTCCATATTCTAAATGGTGTCGCCGTCGCAACTTTGTATCTAATTTCTTTTAGCCACTCGCAAATGATTCATCTATTAGGAACTATTGCATCAGCACTCTACTTAGTAGAACAGGTTAGAATCAACTACCCTGAAACTTCTGCTAAACTTCTGCCTTTTACTCGCTTTATTATGCGAGCAGAGGAGCAATTGAAAGAATCGGCGATGGTTCCATATTTGATGGGGGTACTACTTACTATTATCACTTTTCCAAAGGCCATTGCCCTTATTGGGGTTTACTCCTTGGCCATTGCAGATCCGCTATCTGCCATTATAGGTATAAGATTTGGTAAGCATAAAGTTACACCAACTAGATCATTAGAGGGCTCTGCTGCTTTCTTCCTATCAATCACCATCGTCTCTACTTTGGTACTGGGAGGCTATCTAGGATCAATTTCTTTTTTTGTTGTCCTTACTTCTGTGCTACTGGGTTTTATATGTTCTATATTTGATCTCATTCCAATAAAAATTGATGATAACCTCACTATTCCTCTATTTACTTCGACTGTAGTGTGGATTATCTGTGCCATTTTTGGCGTTAGTTTGTAGGTACAAATGTCTATTAGCATCTTCGATATTTTTACCGTTGGGATTGGACCTTCAAGCTCTCATACTGTTGGCCCCATGAAGGCTGCAAAACAATTTATTAATGAAATCATATATGCCCAAAACTTTGATCGAATTCACACCATCAAATGCGATTTATATGGCTCTCTTGCCCAAACTGGAAAGGGTCATGGCACTGACAAGGCCATACTACTTGGACTTATGGGGCATGAGCCTGAAACCATCGACTCCGATAAAATTACAGATTATATTGAGCATGTTAAGGAAAACAAAGAATTAGAAATTCTTTATTCCGATCATATCAAGATCATCACATTTAAGCCAAGAAACGATATAAAATTTCATCGAAGAGCTAAGCTTCCCTACCACCCTAACGGTATGGCCTTTGCTGCTTTTGATGAAAATAATAATGAAATTCATCGGGCAATTTTTTACTCAATCGGTGGCGGCTTTATTATTAGTGAAGATGAAGCTAATTCCTCTAATATTATTAACCCTCATCAGGCCAAACTGAAATATCCCTTTAAAACTGCTGAGGATTTACTTCACTTTTGTCAGGCACAAAACTGCTCAATCTCATCCATTGTCATGGAAAATGAGCTAAGTTGGAGAACCGAACAAGAGGTTTCCCTTGCATCATTAAATATTTGGAATATTATGCAA
>JBFKKF010000585.1:0-1629 GCA_041631355.1 Bacteriovoracaceae bacterium
AATTATAGGCGGCTTTTCCCAAGGGGCCATGATTGCATCTCATTTGGCGTTAAAAAACTCTGACTCAATTTCTAAATTAGTCTGCTTTTCAGGGGCACTTATTGGTAAAGAACAGATGATAAAATTACTAGAGAGTAGTAAGAAATTTCCTTTTTTTCAAAGTCATGGAAAGCAAGATCCTGTTCTAGGATACGCAGGAGCGATGGAGCTATTTGAGCTATTAAAACTTGGTGGACATCAAGGAGAGTTTGTCGGCTTTGATGGTGCACATGAAATCCCTATAAATGTTATTAATAAATTTGAAACATTTATTGAAAGATAATCTAGGCAGCTTCTGGAAATGATTCTTCTTCGTGTAAGTGCTTAAGCTCGAAAATAACTTTTTTGACCTGGAGAGGGTAGTCGATGAAATGTAATGAGATATACTCATCATTTTTTAGCTTAATAAAAATAGATGAAAAGGGCATCTCTTCTTTTGGCGTGATAATATCCTTAATATCTTCATAAGGAATTTCTTTTTTTATATTCAGTGGTTCAAAGTAGAGAAGAATATGATCACTGTAGAGAATAACATGATTATATTTATCATAAACAAACATGGACAGAACAAAGGCAATTAGAGAAATAGCGAGATATAATGCAAAATTTCCAATATCGATTTCTTTAATCATATAATAAATAAATAAGCATTGTAGCCCATAGAGAAATGAGAGTACTGGTAGTCTTGCCACTAAATTATCTAAGTGGTTATCTCTTCCGATTCTTGCAATTGGTTTTAAATTCTTCACAAGATTCTTATCGGTAATGAGTGAATAATACTTAGTAGAGATTAGCGGTTCGATGTCTCAGTAAAAACAATTACTTAGCGTGTACGAGGGAATACTCTGAGCTATTATTTGAAGATTAAATATCAGAGGAAAAAATGCCGAAGTGTTGTCGAAAGGGGAATTAAAATTATGCTAAATAATAGGAAATTTAAAAGTCTATTAATAAGTCCAAAATTTCAATTAAAAGTAATTGGGGTCTTTGTAAGTTTATTTGTGCTAAATACGCTTGTCTTGTATCTTGGAATGTTACATTTTTTTTCAAAATTTGATGAAATGGGACAAAAACTATCTCTACCTCCCCATCATAGTTTTTATAAGTTTTTATCTCAGCAGCAAAGTGAGATGTTGATAATCTTATTTTCAGTCACTACTATTATATTAATCTTAATGATTTTATTTGGTTTTTTACTTTCTCATAAAATTGCTGGCCCTATGTATAGACTATCTAGGCATATAGTTGCAGAGACCGAAAAGCTTTCAGGTTCATCCAATGAGTCAATCAGTCCAATAAAGTTTCGTAAGAATGATTTTTTCCTCAATGTTCAAGACGAAATGAATGATTTTTTTAATCAATTGAATAAGAAGTAAGATTATGAGTAAGTCATATATAAGCATCTTTATACTTTTAATAGGTTTATTGGTATATTTCCTGTTTCAAAACTTAACTTTACAAAACACAAAGCTTAGCGTGAAAGAAGGAAAGAGTACTTCTCAGACAAAGGAAGAGCTAGTAGGGGGAGAGCATACAAACAAAAAATTAGAATCTAATAAAGCGCAAGCAAAAGACACTATTGTCCAAAAA
>JBFKKF010000586.1:0-1625 GCA_041631355.1 Bacteriovoracaceae bacterium
CCCACATAAGGAACGAGTAAGAGCTGTTATTCACTACGGGAGACTGCGATTTAGTCCTATAAATGACACCCAAACCTTAATTGAACTCGAAATACTAGTGGATCCAATGGGAAGTATTCCTAAGTGGGTGGTAAATATTTTACAAATTTCGATGCCTTTTGAGTTTATTGACTCTCTTAATAAATTTGCCTCCAAAACAACTTTGACTCCGCTACCTGGAATCCAAGGGCTAATCAATAAATTAAAACGAGATTACAAGTAGTTAAAAACTAATTGGGCCTAGACGTCACACTATTTTACCTACCGGCTGGACCAAAGCTTTGAATAATTTTAAGCTGTCTCTTACACACAATAGACAAGGGACATTCGGTGAAAAGATTAATCTATTTATTTCTAGTATTCTCTCAAACAGTGCTTGCTAGCTCATCCCATGAACACAGACCATTAATTATGACTTTTGAGGAGTCACAAGCTTATTATCATAGTTTTGCAGCTGATAAGTCGCTCCAGGATAAAGATATTTATATCCAAATCTGTATTAATGGAGGAGAAAAATTCAGTCAGTGGTTAAAAAAAATTAATAGTTTACGAAGTGAAGACACAAAAATTAGGCTTACCTCTAAAGGCTCCACTCGAGGGATTCCTATCAATAGTCCATCCAGCTATGGACCTAGTACGATTAAAGAAAAGTTTTTAAAACTTAAAGCTAAAATGCCTGAATCCATGTTTGATATTATCTATGGGGATGCACCACTGACAGATAATATAAAGATGACTGACCAGGAGTTTATTTTGTTAGGTAGATCGGTTTCTTCCCTTTACCAATCTTCTGTTCGCTGGGTAGGTTCAATGCGTTTTAAGGACTATTACACCAAAAGAAGTGTGGCAGATGTGCGAGGTTTTTACTATTTAAAAAATATTTTAGATCTAGATTCATACCTTGCGAATTTAAGTGGTTTGCCGGAAGTAGAAGCTAAACTGACTATCAAAGCATTAATAGGAATTTGTCATAACTTTGGTTACAAAAAGTCTTATTGTGCCAAAAACCTGGCAAAAGCAGTGAGACAAGATAAAGTCGTGGAGTATAAAAACTATTATTGGGCCGCTGCTCAAAAAATGTGGGATTCATTTTATCGTATAACTGACCCAAGAAGAGATATTGAGTGGAACTCCAAAGCGCCTGGGGTTATGAAGATTAAATTCAAAGATCCAAATAATAATAAAGTTGCTAACTGGTTAAAAGAAAATGTTGAAGATGAATTCACCCTTTCTACTGAGGGGTGGGGATTAGATATTACCTATAGACCAGGAAGGCTTGGTGACGCTTATATTGAATTTAAAAAAAATGTAACTCCCCATGTTTCAGGGGGAAATAAAATTGTCATGGACGCAAACACCCCCTTAGAAGAATATTCGGTTAAATGGACTATTCGACATGAATTTGGACATATATTGCGTTTACCGGACTGTTATGTAGAGTTTTATGAACCTGAAAATAATTTAATGATAAATTACCAACTAGATACTACAGATTTAATGTGTTCTAGGGCCGGGAGAATGAATCAAAGAATTTTTGATGAATTAAAGCGTGTCTACTATAAGAAGTAATTTTCATTTGAAAATAG
>JBFKKF010000587.1:0-1620 GCA_041631355.1 Bacteriovoracaceae bacterium
ATCTCTTCTATCGAGAGGACCTTTACCACCTATGGCAAGAGCACTAGTAGAACTAAAAACTAAATATAGACTTAAAACCGCTAATAACTTCAACAGCTTTCCTTAAAAAAGTAGTTATAATAACTGATTAAAATGTTTGAGCTATTATCAGTTTAAAAAACCAAGTAGGCAAGTAATTTATTAGACAAACGATTGAATTTCCTGGGAATTACACAGTCAAATTTTTGGAGTGACTAAGTGCAAAGTAAATTGCGCGAGTACTTACTAGAAGCAATATACAAGCACATACTTGATGCAGGCTCGCTAAACTCAAGGGAACGTAATGCACTATTGTTAACGCCCCTAAGCTAAACTGAACAAGCAAAGTCAAACCAAATGCATACACAGTGTGTCTCAATAGTTTTTCTTTTGACGCATAATTCTTAAATACGATGTATAGGCCCAGTAATAAAACTGAAGCCCCAAGCCATCTATGAATGAATTGCAACGTAACAGGATTCTCAACAAGGTTAGACCATAAAGGTGAAAGCAGATCCATATCATTAGGAATCCAATGTCTACCCATTTTAGGAAAGGTATTATGAGTTAAGCCTGCATCTAATCCCGCTACAAAAGCACCATAGATAATTTGCACCCATAATAAAAAATAAAAGATTACCAAAGGTTTGTGATGCTTTAACTCCGAGAATTTCTCACGCAACGGATATTGAAGAGATAAGATTAGCCAATAGATATAAGCGATGATGACAAACGCAAGAGATAAATGAGCAGCTAACCTAAAGTGGCTCACATCAGGTCTTGAAACTAAACCACTCTTAACCATATACCAACCTAGAAGCCCCTGCATACCACCAAGTATGAAAGCAATCGATGTCTTCCATGCGAGCTTTCTACTTATTTTTTTTCGAATAACAAAATAAAGAAACGGAAAAAAGAAGACAATTCCCACCATTCTTCCAATGAGGCGATGAAAGTACTCCCAAAAAAATATTTTCTTAAATTCTGACAGTGACATCTGAAAGTTAACTTTTTGATATTCGGGAAATTGTTTGTACTGGTCAAAGACTTGTTCCCACTGAGATTCATTCACAGGAGGAATGGCCCCCATCAGTGGTCTCCAGTCTACCATTGATAAACCGGAGTCTGTTAATCTTGTGACCCCTCCGATAAACACCATAGCAAAAACCATTATTGCAATAATGATAAGCCAGGTTATTATTGAGCGGTCACTAGATCGAGTTTGCATTTATTATTTAAAGTTTAAAATTTTACCCTTAGGCTGCTTTTTTTGGTCATCAATATACTTTAAGATGGCCTTGACTTGTTCTTTGGATAATTCTTGTTCAGTCATTCTTTGCGGCTTATACATAGCATACAGTTTTTTTGCTATTGGATCAGCCTTTTCGTAACCCGGTTCTTCTTCATCACCTTCGATCATCCCGTCTGGATAGTTAACAAATTTAACAATCCACTCTAGATTTCTTCTTTTAGACACACCGGCCAAATCAGGACCTTTCAGATCTCCTCCACCAATTGTGTGGCAGGCAGCACAAGTCTTTTTAAATTGCTCTTCAGCATTGAATGCAAAAGAACTGATCGTGAATAATAAACTAACTGCTA
>JBFKKF010000588.1:0-1618 GCA_041631355.1 Bacteriovoracaceae bacterium
ACTCGTCTTACTTAATTTACTTGCAGCATTATTAAAAGCGTTATCTACAGTCCTATGGCCTAGCTTGAAAGCATCTGATTCCACTTTTGCTACCTTCCCCAATGCTTTTATGGGGAGCGTTTTTGCAGCGGTGGAAGCTAATTTTTTCGCCTTGGTAGTAATGGATGATTGTCGTATTGTTTTTAATTGTTGGGCGGTCTTGTGACTAAGTGTTTTTAATCCATTTTTTGTGCGATCAACTATAATCCCAGCGCTGACGGTCATTTTCTGGGATCTAATTATTTCACTTCCAAAACTCGTATTTTTAACTCTATCTAAGCCTGCCTGATATGCTTTTGAGTTCTTCATTAACTTAGTGGTGGCATTTACCCCCTGAGCTCCTTTGCCAATCAAGGCCAAGGCTCCACCCGTTAAAATCGTTTCAGCAAAAATTCCCACAACAGGTCCGATCATTTGGCACATGCCAGTCAACATGGTTCCACAATTTAAACACTCAAATCCTTTTAGGGGGTCCAGGCATTGACTATAGTTTGGAGCTCCCTTCCACTCTTGACAGAAGACTTCTGTTTTAAACCACTCTTTAAAAAAATCTAAGGTTCCGGATAAAATTCTTGTAAACCAACCCTGTGGGTTTTTATCAATCTCATCGATATCCTCTTGGGATAAATTTTGGATTAATTCCTGTGCTTTATTGGTTTCATCTTCAGCTGAAGTAATTTTATTCCAAAAGTTTTTTCCGCGCTCTTTCAGCCAATTTACTCCAAGATCTAATAGATTCCAAATAGACTTTATTGAAGAGATTAAGTAATCGGTTAAAGAAGTAAGTATATTTACCAGACAGTTATTTTCAGTATTGATACATGTTTGTGATGTTTTAGCTTCAATCAAACCAGCAAGAATAGGTCCAGCTAGGGTAGAGCCAATTACACAGGCAAAGTCTTTAGCACAGTTTTGATTTCTATTACTGACTTCCTCATCCAGGCATTGTTTATGTAATGCCTGATTAATATCAGTCGTAAGATTACTCACTTTAAGTTCAGTATTTGGTATAATATTGATGCAGCTGGATGTATGTATACCAAGAAGTTCTTCAAGTTGCGAATGAAGAGCTTCGTTTAAATCTTGGCCATTAACAATGTACTCTGCAAGGTAATTACACTTTTCTTTTAACCCATTGCCACACTCTGGTTCAAACTCATCCATGGCCTTCAGTACTTCTTGATTTATTTCTTGAATCGTATTGTGAATCACTTCTGGGTCATTAGAGTTTATGGCCTTGGTGTAGATAGATTGAAGATCTTTCTGAGTCAATTGCATAGGGTAGCTCATGACATATGAAATATGACTTAGCATAAAAACAAATATTAAAAATCTAGCGATAAACTTAATAAATTCCCTTCTTTACAGAGATTATCAGACTTAATTTGTCGGAATAATTACCCTCAAGCTTTAGCGTCGTGATTTCAAACAATTAGCTTGAATGTCATTGGATATTTGATAGGATTAATTATGGATAAGTTATTATTATTGCTAGTACTTTTATTTAATTTTTCCAATGCAAACGCTGTTAACCTTAAAGGTGAATATGGAGTTTTAAGCTTAGAGGCCCCGAAATCAT
>JBFKKF010000589.1:0-1618 GCA_041631355.1 Bacteriovoracaceae bacterium
GCCCAAAATGGTCGCTGCATTCTTTACTAAAATTTCCCAGGAGATAGGCTCTTTTAGATGTAGTACCTGCTCTTTTATTTCAGAGTTTTTAGATTCTCCCAGAATAATCATAGGGATATGCAAATCATTTTCTTGTAAAAAATTGTAGATGACTTCAGCAGTGTCTTCATTATCAACTTGAGAGCTAGTAATAATTAAGCTAATAGATGGTAGAATCTTCAAAAGCTCAATGGCCTCTTCAGCATTATTTCTTTCAACAATATCAGAACCTGTATAGGTGTTTAAATTGATAGAAAATAATTTTCGAAGATTTTCATCTTTTTCAATTAAAATGGTTTGACTCATGTATTAATCATAACATAGGAACTGAAATTAGCTAAAAATTTATTTTAGTTAAGTATTGGATACTTCACTTTCTTAGCTTTTTGGTCAAGAAAAGCGCCGCTAAATTCAATACTTTCTGGGTTAAAAGCAAGTTGTTTGCCAATGCCTTCTGGATGATCAACTACATAATGGGGAATGGCCCAGCCTGGTAATTTCGCCCTAAGTTTATGATATATTTTCCTTCCTTCCTCAAGTGGAAGGTAAAAATGCATGGCCCCTTTAACTAAGTCTGGATGGTGTAAATAGTAGGGGGAGAATCCCAATTCCACAAATTTATAGAATAAATTAATGAGATCTTGAGCGTTATCGTTTATACTTTTTAATAATACTGACTGGGTTTTTAAGAGCATATTTGTTTGCTGTAGTCTCTTGAGGGCCGTATCAACTTCCAAGTCAAATTCTGAAATATGATTTGAGTGGAGGACAAAGATAATTTTTATAAATTTATTTTCATAGCGGTTGATAAGATCAATAAATTCCTGGTCGATTCTACTAGGGAGAATAATGGGAGTTCGGGTGTGAAAACGGACAAACTTCACTTGGGTGGAGGCGAGTAAGCTTAGAATTCTTTCCAGTTTTTTATTACTTACCATCAATGGGTCACCACCTGTTAAGATGACTTCATTTACCTCTGGGTGAGATTCTAAATAGTTTGTTAGTGCTTTTAAGCTATAGTTAAAAATCTCATCTTGGTGATTCAATTCATTTTTTCTAAAACAATACCGACATTGAATGGGACAAGTTGTAGTGGGAGTAAAAAGAATCCTAGATTCATAGCGATGAATAATACCATTCCCCTTAGAAAACTCGTGATCACCAATAGGATCATTTAGTCCTTGGGGGCCATTTTCTTGGGGAGAAGGAATAAATTGTTTATAGAGCGCAGATTCATTTCCTGCATTTAAAATTCTAGTTAAAAACTTTCGAGGTATATTGCTTGGATATTCGGTACTATCTATTTTAGTACTTAGATAGTTTGCAATATCGTCTGGGTGAGTGAGGCGATTTCTGAATTCATCTTGCCAGCTCATAGCTCATTTTATCTATGCTTGCTCAAAAAGATTTTGATTAAATCTTTGTGAGATAAGTGCAAAAGCTCCTACAAATAAATAGCATCCAATGAGAATTGAGTTACTCATATCCTTGGTATTAAATGCAAGTATTGAGATAAATGCTAAAACTGAAATATTTAAGAAAAATAAAAAAAGTTTAGAGTAAATTGCCCAATCAAGGC
>JBFKKF010000590.1:0-1608 GCA_041631355.1 Bacteriovoracaceae bacterium
AGAAACAAGATATTCCCCTGTTAAGGCCCACTCCTATGATTAGGGCCAGATTAGTTAAGAAAAATGGAAAAATAGTTCAAAGAGTTGAAAGCCAAGATGGATTTAATACAAGAGAAGAGGAAAATTCCCGAAGATTTAATAATAGAGGGGTAAATCTAACCTACTCTGGAGAGTTAAATAGCTCAGAGAAGATCATCGCAGGAAGGGAGTTTTCTGGTGTTTATCGTGGTAGTGGAGATGTTGAGCTAAGTTTAGAAAAAAGATATGCCCAAAGAATTGGAGTGGAGCTAGGAGACACATTAACCTATGATGTGCTCGGAGTGGAAATTGTAGGAAAAGTGATTAATTTACGTTCAGTTAAATGGACTAGTTTTCTTCCCAACTTTTTTATAGTCGTTCAAGAAGGTGTCCTAGAAGAGGCACCGAAAACTTATTTAAGTGTTGTAAAAAAAGTTGATTTTACTCAACAGTTGAAAATACAAGATGCTATTGTAGATAAATTCGAAAATATCTCGATTATTAATGTTTCTGAAATCGTTAAAAAACTAATCAATTTATTTGATATAATGAGTATTGCGGTTGGGACCATGTCCATTTGTTGTATTTTAGTTGGTTTCTTTGTACTTTATTCAATTGTTGAAAAACAACTGCATAGAAAACTTAAGGAGTTAGGTTTATACAAGGTCATTGGAATGCAAAAGCGAGATATCTACAAGTCTGTCTTTTATGAATATTTAATGATCGTCGTTTTTACACTTTTTCTAGGAAATGGATTTGGAGTTTTATTATCAACTTTAATCAATACCTATATTTTAGATAATAGCGGAGTTTTTAATTTAGAATTCATTATAATGAATTCATTAATTTTTATTATTTTGTCCTGCATTGTGATATATGCAGCATTGAGAAGGTATTATAGCAAGCGCATAACTGATGCTTTGACATATTCCACATAGGTCAAAGGCAGGCAGGAAATAATTTTTCTGTTAATAGAGGAGCTACTTTGGTATAAAATTGTTTCTTAAAGCTAATGCATTATTACTCTAGGTAGATATCACTAATGACAGATTTTTCGGTAGTACAATTTTTCACAGAATACGCTTATCAGCCCTATACCGTTTACACGTTCATAGTCTTATTTATGACAGCAAGCTCATTTGGTCTTCCTATCCCTGAAGAGATGACATTGGTATCTGCTGGCCTAGTGGCTTATATGACACGCCATCCATCTGAGTATCCGCCACCTTTTGAAAATGCGCATGGAGTCAATTTAGTTGTTCTCTCCATTGTATGCTTTGTTGCTGTTGTGGGCTCAGATTTATTAATTTATTGTATTGGCAGATTTTTTGGAAATAAAATAGTTAAGACTAAATTTTTTAATACCAAAGCGGGACAGAAGAATTTTAATAAAATAGATAAAATTTATAAAAAGTATGGTTTTTGGGCCCCTGGCCTATTTCGATTTACTCCTGGAGTTAGATTTCCTGGACATATGAGCTGTGGGCTCATGGGCATCCCTTTAAAAAATTTCTTACTTGTTGATGGATTGGCCGCATTGTTTTCAGTTCCAACCCAAGTCATCTTAGTTGCCTTTTATGGTGAGATCAT
>JBFKKF010000591.1:0-1603 GCA_041631355.1 Bacteriovoracaceae bacterium
TACGACAATTGTCGAAAGACAACAGAAAAGACAGTGGAGATTGTCTCAAAATGGAACTCGAAGGTAAGGTTGAAGAAGTAGATCGGTTGGCTTTGGCTCTGATAAAAAGTACATTTGAGCCAATTTTATTTTCCATTTTTTTTTCATAAGTATCTGTAATCTGGAAAGTCTTTTGCACCTAAAGTAAGCTCTTAAAAATTTAGTCCGATAGGCTAATTATTATCTTATAATAATGTATCAATATAAAATTAAAAAATTATTACATGAGGAGATTGAGATGAGCCAATTAGCTAAGCAACTTTATGAGGATCTGACAAAGATTGATCATGCTGTATTTAAAGAAAATAATTATAAGAAAATTCAAAAATCTAACAATATTGAAGATCTAAAAATAGCAATTAGTTACAATACGTTGGGTAAAATAGCTCATTGCGTTGAAGATGTAGAAGCATTTATTGATGCTGTTGAAAATAATAATTTTCCACTGATTAAATTGTCTAATAAAGACTCAGAACTAGTTAAAGGCGGTGGCTGGTGGGCTGATTTTCACGCATGGTTTGCAAAAACTGCAGAGTCATTGCGAGGTGGTGACGGTGAAACTGTAACTTCTAATCACTTAGAAAGTTGCTAGGCATAACGAAGCCAGTTGATTTAATTAAACATAATTTGAAATGGAGATATAAATGGACAAAAAGAATATTGAAGAAATGTATAAAGTATTGAAATCAGTTCCAAAGTCAAAGTTTGATTCTGGTAGACCTGAAAAATTAGCAAAAACCATAGAAGGGATGTCAAATACAGAATCAGTAGCTTTTTATTTATCAGGGAAACTTGCACATACTGTTGAGTCCTACCAAGATTTTGAGATGGCTATTCTGAAAAATGAATATCCAGCTATGAAACTTTCAAGCACTGAAATGGAGTTTTTGAAAGGGGGACAAGATGATATTGAACCTTGTGTAGAGTATTATGAGGGCTCATGGCGGAAGATTTTAAATACTATTGCTGATGGTCTAGATTGGATTGCAAGTCTATAACTTATTAAAGTCAACTTTATAGAAATAAATTTTACAAACCAACCCCTAGCTAGGGTTGGTTTGTTTTAGGTTTACTCTGCATCTTCGGAAACTTACACCCTCTTGTCAACATAAACGTCAGAATGTCAGAACTCCCTTGATTAACTTTGCTATGTGAAATTCTATAATTTACGTAACAGCTACTTTGGAGAGATTGAAGTTCAAAGCGAAGATCACATCATTGCTAATTTGCCTTTATACAATGAGGTTCAAGTTATTGTTGAAAAAAATCCTATAAATATCATTTTTACAAACAAGATAAAACCTCAATTGCACAACTTGATTGTGTAACTAGTAGAAGTCTTTCAGTTAGAGCAACGAAAGATTTTAATTTCCTATCAATAAGAGCTTATAAATCCAAAGTATCAATTCACACTATGAATGGAACTAGTGGAACAATGGTTGCTGAAACTGTTATTGAAAGTGTAACAATAAATGGCTTTAAAGTTCATGCCTAGGTAGTATTCCTTTAAATGCAGTTTTATGTTCAGGAGATGATAATAATTTTCATGGCAATCACGATAGAA
>JBFKKF010000592.1:0-1602 GCA_041631355.1 Bacteriovoracaceae bacterium
AGTCGCTTATCTTGGGCATAAGTTTTATCCAGGTCATTCATTGAGACCTGAAGAATTACCAGTTTAGGGCTAAACTTAGAGCGTATATGGTTTATGATGGCCAAGTAATCATGGGGGGTTGTGTGTTGAACCGCATAGTTAAAAGTATTATAACCAGTCAAACTTTTTACCACACTAGTTTTATAGCGGTGAGCAGTACTTGACCCCAAAATAAATGCTTCATATTTCTCATCGCTATTATTGAGCATGTAGAATTTATTTTCTCTTGAAGAGGCTACGGCTTTGGTTTCAAAATTAAAAACATTAATTCCTAAGGTATCATAAGGGTCTACAGCAACAATGAGTCCTGTTACCAGTCCAGTAAAAAGTAGTGATAAAAGGAAAAATGGTAATATAAAATTTTTCATAATTAAAAGTTAAAATAAATAAATTCGGTTAATCTATTTAGACCGAATATACACAGGGTAAACATAGCAGCAGTGGCCAGAGCATACCTAGGAGTTTCTTTAAATTCATTCATGAGCTCCATTGAGTTTTTGAAGTTTTTAACAATGACAAACCCCAGAATGATTAAAATTAATATTAGATTGTCGTCATTACTCATATGGGCAATGAGTGGAATATTAAATTGTTGAGTTAAGCTCGTTGGCAAAATTCCTTTCGGCATTGCAAAGCCAGATAAACCAAGCATTCCTTTGTAGACTTTTAACGCCGATTCAACACTTGTGGCCCTAAACATAGTAAAGCAAACGGCAGCAAAGTTAAAAGTTATCAGCCACGCTAGCCACTTGGGTAAGACGATCTTGGTTTTTTTCCAATTGTGGTGGATGATTATAGCAAGACCATGGAGAACCCCAAAAATAACAAAGGTCCAGGCCGCACCATGCCAGAGTCCGGCAATGGTCATTGAAATAAAAGTAGATAACATCATGTAACCAAAGCTAATTCTCGGCATTGCCCGAACTATAGGAGTAAATATATAAGCGGTGATGAAGTTTGTAAGTGTTATGTGCCAGTGTGCCCAGAAGTCCACAATATTTGTCGTTTTGTAGGGAGATCTAAAGTTGGTAGGGATTTTAATATTAAACATTCTCCCAAGTCCGATGGCCATATCGGTGTATCCACTAAAATCAAAGTATATCTGAAACGCGTAGGCAAAATTAGCGGCCCATGCTGCAAAAAAATGTAGGGATGGATCTTGATCAAAAGTAGAACTAACAAAGGGAGAGAGGGAGTCAGCAATCATTACTTTTTTAAATAGTCCTATTATAAATATGTAAATTCCTTTAGAGAATTCTTCTTTATGAAATCTTTTATTCTCTTTGTTTTCAAACTGAGGGATGACTTCCTTATAGTGGACTATGGGACCTGCGATCAATTGCGGAAAAAACGAAACAAAGAGCGCATAGTCTATAAAGTCATTTTTCTTAGTCAGTCCAGTGTAGACATCAACGATAAAAGCAATTTGTTGCAAGGTAAAAAAACTTATCCCCAGGGGAAGGACAATTTTTAATAAATTAAACTCTGTTCCTGCCACAAAATTAATATTTTGAATGAAAAAATCCATGTACTTATAAAAACATAGGAGTCCAATATTAAAAA
>JBFKKF010000593.1:0-1592 GCA_041631355.1 Bacteriovoracaceae bacterium
TACTCGGCAAAAAACTTAATTGATAAGTATGGTAAAACGGGACTTATTTATGGTGCAGGTGCTTTTACATTAAACTACCCTAATATTATAGATAAAAGAAATGGCAAAACAGGTGGTGGCATTTGGCTTCACTCGACCGATGATGACTCTAGGGTATCTAAAGGACTTGACTCAAGAGGATGTGTAGTTGCTATAGACGCAGACCTTAAAGATATTTCACAATACATAGACTTAGGAAACACTCCTGCAATCATTGTACAAGATCTACATTTTCTCACTAAAGAGAATTGGCTTAAAAATAAAAATGAACTAAAAGATACAGTCATGAATTGGGCGGATGCTTGGGTAAAGAAAGATTTTAATCGCTATATAGAATCTTATTCTCAACCAGAATTCTTTCATCCAAGAAGAGGAAATTATCACAGCTTCAAAAAGTATAAAAGAGCAGTCTTTTCAAGGGCAGATAATCCAGCAATTGACTTTAGAAATGTTTCCATCCTAAGAAATGGGAATTATGCAGTTGCCACAATGGAACAGGACTATGAATCCCCTATAATTAAAGATATTGGAAAGAAAGTTCTTTATCTAAAACGGGACAAAGACTATAACTGGAAAATTGTATTTGAAGGTTTTACTAAACTGGATATAAATAGAAATATTGCCTTCACCCCTTCTATGAGATTTTTTAACGAACAATCAAATACAAAAGATATGAACAATGATTCAGAATCCATCTAAAGAGCTGACTCTCATTGTTTATAACTCCCCTAAGCCTCCACGCTATATTGCTTTAAATAAAAAGTTATTAAAGCTGTTTATCTTAATCATTCCTAGCTTAATCATTTTCTCCATAACTTTAACTTTTACTTACTCTATCTTTCTTAAAAACAAAATCAATACACTAAAGGCCAAAGAACCGGAGTTGATTCAAAAGTTTAAGGACTCCACTAAGGAGTTAGAAAAAAATATTGCTGAGCTTACTAAAAATAATTCTATTTTAACTCAGAAATTGACCCTCGGAGACACCACCGACAAAAACCCTATTAATGGTTTAAGCCTTATAACTCCCCCTGTGGGTGTCGAAGACTTGAGGCTAAGGGAGCTTTTGAAAATAGAAGAGATAAAGCTTAGCTCTGAGAAAAACACAATCAAACTCAACTTTAATTTGGCCAACAATACAGAGCCTCAAACCAAGCTGGCAGGATTTATTTCAGTTATTATGTATCAAGGAAATACAATACAGTACTACCCCGAAAATGCTCTAAGTTTAAAAAACCTTAGAATTGACTTCACTCAAGGTGAAAGCTTTTCTTTTTCTCGCTTTAGACCAACAATCGCAAAATTTAAAAAAACGAGTACTCAGAGTGCACAATTTAAAATATTCATCTTTTCTAGAACTGGAAATCTACTGGCCTTAAAGCAGATAGGGCCATTTAACATCGAGTAATAATATGGACGTTTCTCGATTTAAATCTTTAAATTTCTCTATTCTAGGTAAAAACTCTGATTTAAAAGGTGATTTCCAATTTAGCGGTGACCTATTACTTCAAAGCAGACTAGAGGGTAGCCTTACCATGGTGGATAAAGGAAAA
>JBFKKF010000594.1:0-1585 GCA_041631355.1 Bacteriovoracaceae bacterium
ACTTTGAAGTGCATATTTGTGCTGAGACTTTAAACCCTGAGGATTATAAACCTCTTGGAGCAATTGCTCATAAAACTTTTAAATGGCCATTTGATGGGTATAAAAGAAGAAGTTTTTTTGCCAAGCATGCCCAAAAATTACAAAAAAAACTACGACCTAATCTTACCATTGGCCATGGAGATTCTTTTTATGATGACGTTAGTTATATTCATAATTGCGTACATCTTGCCCATCAAAAAATTCACGAAAGTTATATAAGTAAAGACCACCCGGTTGCCTTGATTCATGAAAAAAACTTTAAGGAACAAAATTTTAAGGCCTTAGTATGTAACTCTGAAATGATGAAAAATGATCTCATCCAAAGATTTCAGATACCTGAAAGTATTATCAAGGTTGAATACCCCAAATACGACGGTGAAAAATTTAAAGTTGGAGCCTCCAAAAGAGAGGATATGAGAAAAAAGATAAATATTGATGATCAAGAAATATTGGTCGGGCTAATTACTTCTGGAAATTTTAAAAAACGAAATGTTGATTTTTTCCTAAGAGTGATCGCTAAAACTAATAAAATTTCGTCTTTAAAGTTTAAAGTTCTCATCGCTGGAAAAAATAAAGAGGATAAATACCATGAATTGGCCAAAGAACTTGGTATCACGGACCAAGTGACATTTGCACCATCTATAACTAATGTTGAAGACTATTACAACGCAATAGATATATTTGTACTTCCTGCCAAAATTGAAGAGTTTGGTCTAAGTGTCGTTGAGGCCATGCGATGTGGAGCACCAGTAATTGTCTCTGAGTTTGTAGGCTCGGGGGAATTGTTAAAAGGTGAATATGCCAATTACCGACTTCCCCTAAGTGAGGAAAAGTTTAGTCATGCCTTAAAAAACTTGATCGAAAACAAAAACCTAAGGAGTGAACTCATAAAACTAGGCACAGAGATCACCGATGAATATCCAAAACAAAATAACTTTGAGCACTTATTAGAATTTTACCAATCGACGAGGAGACAAGTAGACAGATGAAAGAGACACTGTGTATCGTTGGTCTTGGTTATGTGGGTAAGGCGCTTATTTCTAATTTAAGTACAAAGTATAATTGTCTGGGCCATGATATCAACGAAACAAAAGTTCAGGAGCTTGCCTCTAATGATTATCAGGTAACAAGTAATTTCCAAGATATTACAGAAGCTTCCACTTACTTTATTTGCCTACCGACACCAGTTCGTAACAATTCGCCTGACACCACCGCAATAGAGAATCTATTAAATAAGCTTGCTAAGTTAAAAAAGGGCAAGATTCAAATAGTCCTAGAATCGTCAGTTTTTCCAAACTTCTATAAAGAAACTGTGATCCCCATTTTTCAAAAATATAATTATGAAGCGGGGGTGGATTTTTTATACGGTTTTTGTCCAGAAAGAGTTAGTCCCGGAGATAACATCTCTTACTCAAGTATTGCTAGGTGTATTTATGCAAACAACAAAGACTTTCGTGAGAAACTTGTTTCTATCTATTCTAGCATTTGTGAAAACGTACATATTGCCAACTCAATTGAGTCTTTAGAGGCCGCTAAACTTATTGAG
>JBFKKF010000595.1:0-1570 GCA_041631355.1 Bacteriovoracaceae bacterium
CCGGCCTTAATCTCTTTTTTTATATTATCCTTTGTCCAAGAGAAGTCATGAGAATCCGCAAATGCCTTAACATTGAAATTATAAATTTCATCTATCTGTTTTTGGGACTGACTTGGAACAAAATTCAATTCTAATTCACTCATAATAAAATCCTTAATATAAGAATTGTAGTGAATTTAATAATTTAAATCAAATAATTTACTCAATTATTAATAAATACCTTTCTTTTTGGAATATACGCATATAAATGTAAGTATAGGGAATCAATTGTCATTTTCTTTAAGGTATGGTTAAACAGGCCCTTAAAAATAATTGAAGAGAACATGCAAAAAATCAAGAATATATACTTCAAAATTGAATCCAATCTTGCCTCTGCTAAATTTGCCGTAATCATCATTACTCTCTTTGCCATCAGTCTTGTGGTGGGCACATTTCAAGAGAGCTATCACGGTGCAGATTATGCTAATAGGTTTATCTACAAGTCTTGGTGGTTTATCGCCATAGAAGTACTTATGTTCCTCTCTATTTTTTTGGCCACCACCGTTCGTCTTCCCTTCAGGAGAAGACTTGCAGGCTTCTATGTGGTACATGCTGGGCTTCTCACCCTCTTTGTAGGCTCATTTTTTACCTATATAAATGGTATAGATGGTTCTATCCAGTTAATGCCAAATACAGCTAGCAGAAAATTACTCATTAACGAAGATGTGTTGCAATTTCATTTTAGTAAAAATAATAAATTATACAAATTAGTCCTCCCTTATACTCATAATGAAGTCAATATCAATAAATCCATTGAAAATATCCAAATTAAAGAGTTTTTTCCCTTTGCTGAAATAAATGATGAGTGGATGGACAATAATGACCCTGGCACACCTTCGCAGTCTAGCAAGTATCAAATCTTTAACGATATGGTCTCTCAAGGTATTACTTTCTCTCTTAATCCTAATTCTGATTATAAATCAGTGGAAAAACTGGGACCATTAACTATCAACTATATGCCAGATATTTTAAGTGATTGCTTCTTAGATAATAATAAATCTGGTTTTGTTGTGTGGAATACTAGCACTCAAGAATGCCTTATCCCAGAAAACGAAGGCTACCCTATAGATAAAACCTCTAAGGGCTCAAAATTTTTACTTATTCCTTATCAAGATGATTATCTGAAATTCTTTCCTGATTTTAGCCCTGTGGCCGTAAATGAGGACCTTACTAGAGATGAAGAAACTCCTTATAGAGTATTGTCCAAAAAATTATTTGAAGATCGTCCCAATCTCTTTGCCTTTGGAAAAAAGGTCTCCTTTTACCACAAACGAAAAAAGAAATGGGTACAAAAAGAATTTGGTAAACAAGCATTAATAAAACTTCCCTGGATGAGCTTTAAGCTTAGACTGCTTGAACACAGAGATAATGCCTACCCTGTACAAAGTCCTAAGTACACAGTTCCAATTCAAAGTAAAAGCGAGCTCATTAAAGGGGATATTAAAGCTGTGCGTTTGCTCCTTAATAAGCAAGAGTATTGGGTAAGATCTGACTCTCCACTCATTCTCTCTGATGGAGAAAATGAAATTAG
>JBFKKF010000596.1:0-1549 GCA_041631355.1 Bacteriovoracaceae bacterium
AATATATTTCGAGCCCTTAAGCCAACAGGCAAAAACCCCAAAAATTACAGTTATATAAGGAGGTGATGAAAAGATATAAAGGTCATGACTAGAGAAGAGAACCCGTAAAAAGAGATCAAAACCTGCTAGCTTTTCTTTGAATAAGCGCATTAAAGCTGACTCTTTATTCGTGGGCAGCTTTAAAGTTAACTCTTTATTAGTAATAACCTTAAGCTCATGACCTGCCTCGGACAAGACTTTTATAAACCAAAAATTTCTGACAGCAGCCGCATTATTCTTAGGAGGAAGGGCCGGGGTGAAATAAAATATACTTTTTTTCATGCTGTTGAGATTATAGTAGTTTTGATGTCATTTTGTAGAGGAATAAATTCACCAAGAAACTCCTCTACAAAATGATAAAAAAATATTTTGTAGAGGAGTTAACTTGTGTTAGCATACCTCTATAAAAAGAAGCATCCTTATTTTGTAGAGGTATTATGTTAATAGGGCGTACACAAGAATTAAGTAAATTTAATAACTTAGCGAGTAAAAAGACAGCAAGTTTAGTAGTGTTGAAAGGTCGACGAAGAATTGGAAAGAGCTATTTAGCACAAGAATACGGGAAAGGACATGGAAAGTATTTTGAAATTGTAGGCCTTGCCCCACGAGATAATATAAAGAATGAGGACCAGTTAAAAAACTTTGGAGAACAACTTTCCCTGTCTGTTGGAATTCCTGGATTTTCTTTTGAGAATTGGACACAGGCTTTTGAGGCACTCGCTAAATTTACTGAGAAAGGAAAAGTGTTTATTTTAATTGATGAAATATCTTGGATGGGGAGTTCTGATAAAGATTTTGTAGGGAAATTGAAAATTGCATGGGACAAGTTTTATTCGAAAAATCCTAATTTAATGATGGTTTTATGTGGCTCTGTATCTTCATGGATCGATAAAAATATATTAAACAATACTGATTTTGTGGGAAGGATATCCTGGCAACATCAATTGGGGCCCTTGCCTTTGTCTGTTATTAGACAATTTTGGGGAAAAAATAAAATTATACCTGAAGAGATTCTCAAAGTCGTGGCCATCACAGGAGCAATTCCAAAATATCTTGAGGAAATAAATCCAAAGTTAACAGCGGAGCAAAATATAGAGCAGCTGTGTTTTGATTCTACGGGGTATTTATTTAATGATTTTCAGAAAATTTTCAACGATATTTTTACTCGAAGGGCTCCTATATATAAAAAAATGCTTAAAGTCCTGTCTATGAAAAAATTGTCACCTTCTGATTTAGCAAAAAGTTTAGGTGAAAAATTAAATAGTGATTTATCTGAGTATATTCATGACTTAGAGCAAGCTGGTTTTATCGCTAGAGAATATACTTGGAATCTTAAGGATGGAAAAGATAGTAAATTGAGTCAATTAAGAATAAGAGATAATTATGTACGCTTTTATTTAAAATATATTGATAAAAATAGCACTAAGATTGCCAAAGGAACTTTTAAGTATTCAGGGATCACTAATTTGTTAAATTGGGATACAATAATTGGTTATTTATTTGAAGGACT
>JBFKKF010000597.1:0-1544 GCA_041631355.1 Bacteriovoracaceae bacterium
ATGAACGATTGATATCTTGATTTAAAAATATTTGGACGTTGCCATTTTAATTTTTTCTTACTGAACTCATCACCCACAAGAGAGATATTAACCTCTTTATTTAAATGAGATAAAAGTGAAGGAAGTATTTTAGCTATATCATACTTAGTTTTTCCTACTTTAAAACTAGACTTCTTAGTCGGATTTATTTTTAAGTGACAAAAAGAGTATTGAGAAGCTCCTTGGCACTCACCAACTTCAAACTGAGTATACTCTACACCCTTACTGTCTTTGAAGCTCAAAATATAATGATCTAGCGTGAGGGCCTCTAAAACTAAACTTTTCTCGATGACAATTTGACCATTAGGACTTAAGACTAAGGCCTTACCTTGTTTATAAGGTAAACTATAAAGTGACACCTTAACATCTAGCCACTCAGAAGCTAAGGCCATTGAGTGACAGCAAAATATAAATGTAATTAAACCTAGAGTTCTCACACTCAATTTATCGGAAATTTTCTCAGTAAGCTTTACTAATAAACAAAAGACAAACTAGACGATGGAATACTTCATAAATAATTGAAATCTTTTAACACTCAGATCCAAATATTCTGAAGCCATCTTTACTCCTTCATAAGAGCGTACCGTATCGAGAAGCATTTTTAAAATATTCATTAAAATCTCCCAGATGGGCTCTAAGTGGAGTTTTTTCATAACTAATTCAAAAATATTATTCACCGGCTCTACATGATCCTTCTTAACAACATATAAGGGGTTTTGATTTTTGGCTTTCTTTTTCATAGCAAATCCTTAATTCATTAATTGTGTTTCAATACTGGTGGCCACATTTAAAAACTGCCCTTGCAACTCTTTATAGTCTTGGGCCTCATAATCAAAAACAGACTTTCTGTTTGCCATAGATCTCGCAAAATAGGCCCTATTTAGAAATGGTTCAAACACTTCACCATCTTGAAATTCACCCTTAATACTCTCTAATTCTTCACGGCTTTGTTTTCTTCTACCTTCAAAAAGATTAGGGATATAACCTAAGATTTTAGGAGGAATCACAATTCCCATATCTTCAATATCCAGTAAAACATTACGTATATTTTTAAGTCCTTGCTCACTAAATGAATCAGGAATAAAAGGAAAGAGCACTCCATTACAGGCACATAAAATATTTACCACCAATAAACCAAGAGTTGGTGGACCATCGATAACGATATAATCGTAGCGAGATTTCAGGTCATTTTTTTCAATTAATTTTTTAAGAATAAGCTGCCTGGGAGCATTAATTCCGGCCACAGATAACTCAAATCCAGACAGTTCTTGTCCCGCTGAAATGAGATCAATACCACTTTCAGTTTTTATGATCGCATCAGACAGTAAAGTATCAGTATGAAGTGCTTTAAGCTCTCTTATCGAGTTTATTAATAAGTGAAAAATCGTTTTCTCTGGATCAGTATTTCCCGTAAAAAGCAGTGAAAAGTTAAACTGGGGATCCATATCGATACAAAGAACTTTATGACCCTTTTTATTTAAAGCATGGGCCATATTATAGGCCAT
>JBFKKF010000598.1:0-1544 GCA_041631355.1 Bacteriovoracaceae bacterium
ATCCCCTAGTGCCCAATTGCTCTCACCATCGACAGCAAAAGTTCCCGCCACGGAGACCACATAGTAATCACCTTTAATGGGAGAGATTCCCGCGCCACCAGTTCTTATAGTTGGTGCATCTCCTGGTACATCCCAAGAGCCTTTATAGTTTAGTCCGTTAAGTTGAGATAGCTCCCACTGATCAGTGCTGGCATTAAACATGTACACATCGCCATCACTCACTCCGGTTTTAGAAAAATGATTTGCACTAACTGCTTCGTCATTTAGGGTGAAAGTCACATCAAAGACTGCAGCACCTTGAGCGTTAGATAAAATGAGTGAAAAAACTTTTCCCACACCAAAGGCAATTTGTCTGATTCCATTAGCAATGATTTGATTAGCTGATTTGGATTCAATAGTAAAAGCTTCTGCGAATCCATCCCCTTCAATTTTTACAGAGCTTACCTTGGATAAATCAACACCATCAATTTGTAATTGATTATTTACAATGGAAACTTTAGTCACCTTGGCATCAAGGCTTGATGATTTTTCTTTTAAACCAGAAAAACGAAGCTCCGGCTTCCTATCAAAACAGGAAGTCAAAGAGAGTATCAATATGAGCAGTAAAAAAATCCGCAAAATTACAAATCCCAAGTGTTAACAGTTTAATTCACACTATTCATTATAATATCGGTCAGTTTAGGCCCCAACTTGAATGAGATAACGGGTGGTTAGAGTTCGCTGGAATATGGAAAGTGCCAACCTAAGTACGCGGATCCAAATCGTGATATCCAAGACTTGCACAACCTAAACTCAAGTGAGCTCACAAGATAGCTGCTATGCTACAGCAAAATTACATTATCTAGGTCCAAAATGGGCCAAAGACCGTGAGTTTGAAGCGATTTCAAGGATTTTAAGCAGTAAATTACGATTTAGTCTAAAAAAGTGAATAAGAAGTTATTAAAATCACGAAAGGGATCCGCGTACCTTTTAAAGATTAAGATATTTTACTGCTAATAAGAATTCGAGGTTGAAGGCGAAATGCAAGATAATCGGCACAAGGATACCACCAGTTTGCTTTCTACCTTTTGCACAAAGCCAACCTAGTATAAAAGTATAAAAAACCTGAAAGATAATAAAGGCATGAAACTCTTTTGATATAATCCAAATCGCAGGCAGGTGGGACAAGGCAAACAAGCAGGCATTAAAAAAGATATTAACTTGAGGATTAATTTTAATTTTTTCTCCTACTAAGAAGAATGCTCCTCTAAATACAAATTCTTCAATTATAGGTGCCAGAATTAACAACTGAATCAGTTGGTGATCAATATAACGAAATGGTGTTTCAAGTCCAAGTAAATGAATAAATAGTAAACATACTAGTCCATAGCTTAGTACGACAATCGTTCGTAAAATCTCTGTTTGAATTTTTAATTTCCCTAACAACGATTTGAATGAAACTCGATAGAAGAAAAATACTGCTATGACAAAAACTATATCAAAGAGATAACTAGATGAGATCGTACTATTAAGTTGAAATTCACTCCACGGGAAAAACCACGAAA
>JBFKKF010000599.1:0-1534 GCA_041631355.1 Bacteriovoracaceae bacterium
CCATTTGATCGTTGTAATGCCCCTGGTCTGTTAGCTGTACCAAATAACTCAATATCTAATTGTTCCTCATTAACAGCAGAGCAGTGAACAACATTACACTCATGACTACCTCTCCCGCTTAGGGTATGGATTTTCTTAGCAAGTAACTTCTTACCTGTTCCTGTTTCGCCGTGAATAAAAATTGGAAAATCTTCTTTTGCAACTTTTTCGGCCATTTGCATAACATTCATAAAGGCATTTGAGTGTCCAAGCATTTCGATTTTTTCGATAGTATTACTCTTTGTCGTTAGACTTGGTCCTCTTTGTAATAGTTCTTCATCTTTTTGCTTTATCTTAAGCTCTAATTCTCGATTTAAATTCTTAGCAATTAGATACAATCTCATATTATTAATTGGAGTTTCGATTAATTTAAAGATTGAAATCACTCTTTCGATATCACTTTCGTTAAAATTTCTTTCAATATTTGAGCTTTGAATATGAACAGTTCCAAGAACTGATCCATTTGATAATACAGGCACACATAACTCACACTCAACAACGTCATCTCTTTTTGATGTTGCTAGTAAAGGATCTCTCTTCGAATTTGAGTAGTAAGCTCTCTTAGTTCTTACAACATGTCCTGACAATCCCTGCCCTTTATTATAAACTAAAGCTCCTGCCTCAAGGCCTCTACCATTTTCAGCAATTAGCTCAGTTGAACCATCGTAATAAGCTTGGAAAACCTGTGTCTTATATTCTTTGAATTCATCTTGAATAAACTTTGAAATTTGTCCAAAAAAGATTCTTTCATCAAGATTAGTTAGTAGTTGTGTCGAAAGTGTGTTCACTTTTTCCATGTCTAAAGCACTCATCATCGTTTAACTCCTTTACAATATTTACTAAGATTGTCTAAAAATAACGCACTGTGTTGCTTTTCCAGTATAGCATTGTATGGAATTTTTACAAGATAATTTTTATCAGGTACCTTTGAAAGATTAATTTTATCAGTATTTCTAACTAGTTAGACCACCTAGGTGTATAAGTTTTACCGAAATTTTCAGTCAACTTCCGAATGATCTCCCCATCCCTATTCATAATGTATACATCTTGTACGGCCTTTTTCCGAGTTATAACCCTTTGAGATGTGAAAACTATGAACTCTCCGTCAGGAGAAAACCACGGCTCTTCATTCGAGCCAAAATTCTTCGTTAGGCGCACTAAGTGACGCCCATCAGAGCCTATGCGATATATATCAAATCTATTATCAACCCAAGATGAGAAGACAATCTCAGACCCATCTGGATTAAATCGGGGTGAAGCATTAAAATCTCCCACATAGCTGATTCTCTTCACGTTTTTTTCTGTACCAGAAGGATCTAGGGTGTAAATCATTGCTTTTCCGGGCCTTCCTGACAGAAAAGTCATTAAACTCTCACTGGCGTTAATATGTGGATCTACATCATCAGAGTAATGTTTAGTAACACGAACCTTTTGACCAGTGGCCAATTTCATTCGGTAAATATCCGCATTCTTTTGGTGAGATAAAGTCAGATAG
>JBFKKF010000600.1:0-1533 GCA_041631355.1 Bacteriovoracaceae bacterium
GAGCAAGTGAGTTTTCGGATGAAACAGAAGACTTATTTATTGCGCTTAGACAAAATAACTTTACTGCATTTACCAACGTAAATATTAGGTCTGAATTTCTTGATTACCAGCGAAGACTTATTATCACAGAGGCTTTAACAAATATTGCAGGTCAGATAAAAGGAATAAATTCATTTTCAGACATTCAAAAACGGCTTAAATCCCATGTTGCACTTGTTTACAAGAAAGCTAAAGAAGGAAGACCACTTGTTTTAAATGATTCGGACATAAAGCGGTTTAAAAAACTCCTTTCCATAGAGCACACAGGAATATCAAATATTTGGCTTAGATTTTGTGAGGAAAATCTAAAAAATACATTGCAACGAACTTTTGCAGTTGTTGAAAAAGTTATGAAACTTCAATATTTATCAGTACGAAAGGGAGAAAAGTCTCCAGAGGTAAATGGTGATGTCTCTTGGGATAGAATGCTAGAAATAAGCGAAACATCGGGGTTGGGGGTTAATGACTCCATGATTCTTAACATGTTTGAGTCAACAAGCATCCCATATCTTGTAACGACTGACTTTGATGTTATTTATTCCGGGGCCATTTCTAACAATACTCAAATCATTTTTTGTCCCAATAGAATCTATAAAGAGTACAAAGAAAATTACTTTCAGCTACTTTAACGAGTTAACCTATTAAAAATACAGAAAAATAGAAAATGTCTATTTTTTAGACAGTAGATTGTCATATTTTCAATCATATGTTTTCCGATCAAAACTCTCTGTATGATAAGACAAAGAATTTTAATATAAACGGTTTTAGAAAACCATTAGGTTTAAAATAAAGGAACCTCGATGAAAATTTTGCTAATAGGATTAACTATTCTAACCTCGACTACATCTTTTAGTGATGAAAAGTTAGATTATCACGAACAATGCGTCGACTTAATTCAAACTGGAGCAGATCTAGGCTCAATAAGGCTTGAGGATAAAAGTAAACTAGAAGAAGAGTGCAATCGTATTACAAATGAATATTCTCTGTCTGCAGTAAAGACATTAACCGAGCATGTATTATTAGGACTTGATCGAAGATTGATGAAAAAATTGAGTAAAATAGACTCAGAAAAAGAATTTAATTGCTTCGAAAATCATACTTTATACCCACGATGGACAGGGGGAGGAAGTATAGATCCTTATAATATTGTTGAAGTATGTGATAAACACTAGATTTTAATAAATAGCTTGAGCGACTAGCGACTGAGGAGAATTGGAAAGAGTTTTTACAGGTATTTTCAAAAATCTTTCAAACACATTTATCTGTAGACGATCAGACAAAGCTCTTAAAGACATTGATTCATAAGATTGAAATTGGTGAAAACGATTTAAAAATTCATTATTTTGTGGGAGAAGACCACATAAAAAAAGAAGCCGGCAATATTGCTGGCCCTCTTTTTTTGTGCCCGGACAATTGTTCGAACTACTTGACAAATGGTGGACCCTAGGAGGATCGAACTCCTGACCTCTTCGCTGCCAGCGAAGCGCTCTCCCA
>JBFKKF010000601.1:0-1529 GCA_041631355.1 Bacteriovoracaceae bacterium
ATCGAAACATGCCTACTTGCATATGAAACCTGCTGTGCAACGGCACTTAAGTTTACTAACATCAATATGGTAACGAGTCTAATCATTAAAATTTGCCCGGATTGCCAATGTAATTGTTTAATGTCAGTATCACATACTTAGATTTAAGCCACTCCACCTCAATAAGGTCAAGAGGTGTTTTTCCGGAGGGATTGTATTTACGCGTGATAAAAGCATTATCGAGGCCGTTTACTAATATTTTATCAGAGCTGACACTGATCAGGTCCAAATCACTAAAGTCTGAGGTGATATCGAAGAAACCTTGGCGTCTGGGACCAATATTTTTTTGGATGATATGTTGTGTGACATTAATAAGGCGCTGATTTTCATCAAAATATCCAACCAGTACCTGAGGAATAGTCACACTCATTGTACCTTGATTGAAAAGCCCCCCTTTTATTGTAGCAGGAGTGGTCTCAATATCAGTGAAGATCACTTCTTTGTATAAATCTTGAGTGGCAACAGATGCTAGCACTTCCAATCCGAAAGCACATGGAAGGTTGTCATTTATGTTGAAATATGTTAGAGGGTCAAATTCAATTTTGAAAGGGGTGGTTTCTTTAGGTAATAGCTTGTGTTTGACATACAACCCCTCAGAGGATTCCGCGACTATGGTATTGTTTTCGTTGTAAAGTTGGCCAAGTAATGTGATGTCAGCAGGGTAGGCATCTACATTTTGTACTATACCCACAATAAAATAGCTACTGTCATTTTGAATGAGGCTAGCTTGTAATACATGTAGTACCGGTCTGTCGATAATGTCAGAATGGAAAGTTTCTTCCGTACTTATTTTTTTCCTTCCTTGATTGTGAAAATCAGTGATGTTAGAGGTAACGAACTGATTTGCAGGCACGGTATATTGAAGTGGGGTAGGAAGAATATACCATTTGCCGTCTTTTTTGATCGTGCGATGTCGTTCAAATTTTTGATATGCCTTCAGCGGAGTAACATATTTTAAACTAACATCAATAACTGCCGAAGTGTCGGTACTTGATACAATACTAGTCTTGATTTCATCCAGCTTGCCATAACTATCAACTATGCCATCGGTTACAGACGTTTCTAACATAAATTGGTCTATTGGGTAACTGTTGTCAGCATCAAGGTAACTATAGGCTTTTTTATAATATTTGAAATCTAGTTTTGCTCCAAAATCTGTTTTAGCGATATAAGGATAGCTGAATGCCATATCCAGGCGTGGAGATTGAGGCCTCAAGGATTCCCAGTTTATCGAAATTTGTCTCCCGCCCCCAAATGGATTAAGTAAGTCCAGATGCATCTCCCCTGTTATCAATAATGCTCCATCATTCTCCGCGCTATTAGGAAGCACGCCAAGTAAAAAATCAAATCTACTGCTGTTTTTATTTTCAAGAAATAAATCAATTCTTGCGCCTTGGTCTGTAAAGTAAATAGCTGGTTTCTTTTTCATTTTAAGGAACTTGATTTCCTTCAGTCTTTCCGGTATCTCTTTTATTTTATTTTCTTGATAG
>JBFKKF010000602.1:0-1523 GCA_041631355.1 Bacteriovoracaceae bacterium
AAATAAGAGAATACAGAGATTTTAGAAGTAAGGGACTTCAGCGCCTGCACAGTTTGGGACAAGACCATGTTTCTTGGAATTTTGACGCTAAAGACAGTGAGAGTAAAATGGTATCTCTAGCAAAGAAAAATAATAATGCATATGTAGAAGATGTTGTGAGCCGCTTATGTGATAACGAAAGTTTAAATATAGTTGCTCTATTTCATGATAATGGAAAATTATTTAATGTTGAGGCTGTTGGAAAAATAATTGATGCCGGAAGATGTCTTGGACTAAGCTTTGTGGGTTACGATGAAGTTGAAAAAGATAAATTGCTACATAAGAAGGGAGTTATTTTAAACTCACCCAGACTTGAAAAAGATTATATTGGTGAATTAATTAACAAGCTTAATTTAGTCCGCGAAGAGCAGGCAAAGATAGGCGGTTGTGAGGAAGAAAAAGCGGTAGTTAAGCAGACGTGCAATAGCTCTAATGGTAGGATATATAAACAATGCCAAGGTGAAACTTCTATTTGTGTCAATGGGAAATGGATGGCGAAAACTGACGTCAAAGAAGTGGGTCGTTATTGTCCAGGAATTTATAAAACCTGTACGAGTACCTATACTAAACAAGAATATCTACACTGTGAGGGAGGAGAATCCATTTGTATTAATGGGAAATGGGTAAGTAATGAGGCAAAAGATTATTTCGAGCATTGCTTTTGAAATAATCGACTCATCATATAAGCTGATAAAGTAGCAATGCCTGCGCATACAGCAAGGAAAGAAAAAACTTGTTGCCATCCCATATGATCAGATAAAACCCCTGCGCTCCATACAGCTAGTGCACCACCAAGGTAGCCAAGACCATCGATCATTCCTGTCGCTGAACCAGCGGCCTGTGGGCCAGCAATATCTAGCGTTAAACAGCCACTACTCATAGAGTATGGACCTAAAAGAAAAAAACCACACATTCCAATGATAATTACTAAAAACTCTCGATCAAAATTTTGAGTGCTCATTAAATAAGCAACGGAAACGAGAGAAAGTACAAGACCACTAAGCATTATCCACATCATTCGTGCTCGATCCCCGTTTTTTGCATAATTGTCCGTGTACCAACCTAGGAATATAGTTCCCAAGCAACCAAGAAGAGGAAATAAAGCCGACTTGAGGATGGCATTACTCGTTCCCATTCCAAGATCAACTAATAGTTTGGGAGTCCAAAAGAAAAATACAGAGCGAAGAAAAGTGGTTAAAAAACTAAATAGGAGTAATTGTCTATATAAAGGAATTTTTAAAAGGTCTATTACAATATCCAAAGGTTTTCCCTTGTGAGAGTTCTTTTCCATAGCTTTTGACACGAGAGCCTTCTTCCCTTGGGTGCTATGGCCGAAATTAGTATCGGGGATAAGATCTCTTGGTGAATCCTTGGAAAATAAATAGGACAAAACAAAAATGAAAGTGAGAATGATGGGAGGATATATAAAAACATCTTGCCATCTACCGCTCATTGCAACAATAAACCCTGCTAAAAGTGTGGAA
>JBFKKF010000603.1:0-1516 GCA_041631355.1 Bacteriovoracaceae bacterium
CTAATTATATGCAGTATGCATTCGACAAAGGGGTTCAAAATAGTTTGTTTTATGACCTCTTTTTTGATGGTCTATATGATGACGAAGAATATATCGATGTAAATGCTGTGAGCTATACGGGGCCAAATAACACGCCTGAGACTGTTTTGGACTATATCGATAATATTATTAAAACGAATAAGTATGGTAGTGCATTCACCAAAGAAATAAAAAGGCTAAGGGAAGAATTAGTGGCAGATTTTGAAGCTAAAAAGTTCAAACAACTATCCAAAATTGAGCAACATCGATATTACCAACAACTTGCGAGTAAGTAAGATTAATGAATAAAGTGTTATATCTCATATTCATCTACTCATCTGTAACATTCGCCGGTGACTGTCCAAGAACTTCTGATGGTCTACCTGATTCGAGCTTGGTAGAAGGCTTGACTCCAAAGAACTGTATTTCCAAAAGAGGAAGAGCCCTAAAAAGAAAGAAAGGAGTATGTGAATGTGCAAAAGATAACCTTGAAAAAATTCAATATAAACCAGATCCGATAGATCAAAAAACATATGCTCTTAAGGTAATTGATAAAGCAAAACTTGGGTTGTTTTCAATCTCAGAAGATATTGTTCTTTTATCTCAACGTTTTGACAATAAAAGGCTAACAGATCTAGGTGTTACTCTGGATACAAATACATGCAATGTAAAAAATCTTTTAAGTCGAGATAGTCGCAAAAACCCCGTGTTTGAATGCAAAAATGGTACAAAACCAACTCTTTCCAAAGACATGAGACAAAATATTGCTGAAGAACTCAAAAACAGTGTTTTAAATGAAATCGACAATAAACGGTATCAAGATAAAAAATTTAAAAAGCCTGCCTTTATTAAACGAAATGAGAGGATGAATTCATGTGATAACGAGGCTCTCACTGATGAATTTATAATGAGTATCAACAAGAAGTATATTTATTCGCAAACTAGATACTTAGCACAGATTTTAAATACAGCGAAGACAACTCAAGGTAAAGCAAATACGATCCTACAACAAGTACTGCTCGCAAATGATAAGTTTAAAACAAAGAAAGATGGTAAGGCTGTCAATCAGTTTCTATCTATGCTCGCATCAAACCCCATCATGAATCATCTTCTAAACTCCCCCATGATCTTCAATGAATTTAAAAATAATAATTTTGACCCGGCCTACATGGAGAAGTATTTAAATGAAGGATCTCTTGCAAAAAATCAAGCCTTCTTATCTGATTTACAAAAAACACTAAACCAAAAATGTGAAAGCATTTTCACCCAACTAAACCAAGCACTATGTGTTAGTGAAGAAGATAATCTTCTACCATCTGACTTAAATAGCACAAAGTCAGTTTTAGCTGAAAACCAAAAAGAAAATAGTGTTGCTGATATTATGCAAACCAGTGCTGTTTTGGATAAATTGTACTGTTCAAATTCTTCCAAGCAATCAAAAGCTGATGAAATTAAAAATAAAATTACTCAGAATTTACGTCCTCGCCTCAAGGAGAAC
>JBFKKF010000604.1:0-1513 GCA_041631355.1 Bacteriovoracaceae bacterium
AGCTTCTCAGATTTTATCTGTGCTAGAAGTTGGTAGCATTGGTTCGTTTCAACCGCAACTTTTTGAAATACTTGATAAAAGTTCACATCCTTCCCTAGGAAAATTATCTCTAATGAATGCTCACCCATATAAAAGTATTCACTAGAAATCACAGGCACTGATCCAGTGGTTCCTATTATTTCCCATCCCTGCTGATAGTACTCATAGCCCCCATTGATCAACAAATTACTTTCATCGAGTTTAGCATCTATAAGGTTATCAAGCCTAGTCAAATCTTCTGGAGTACTAAATTCAGCCAATTTTTCTTGAGCATAGGATGTTTGCATTCGGTTTCCAAATGCCAGGCCTTTATTCATGGTTAACCAACCAAAGTTGACAGGCCAATAAGTAATAGCAAACAAAGTGCCTTTAACTACGATGAAAAACAGTAAGACTATTGGTAACTTAGATTTAAAAAGATGAAGTATATTCAACATTACCTATCTTTTGCTATTGACTTGTTAGGAACGCTACGTTTAATTTCTACAGAACCTACGGAGTTATTTGAGACTTCTTCTTTTGAACAACAGCTATGTTGGAGAATGCAAACCAAGGAAACAGCTTGGCAAGAAAGATAAATAGAGGACGAAATAAATTTATCTTCCAAAAAAAAGGTAACGGAATGTAATCCTGTGAGTATTCTAAAACGTCTGCCTGCACAATGTTTTCAAGGAAGTTCATCCAATGAGAATGGTCCCAAGAAGATACGTGTCCTCTGTTTACATAGTGCTCCTGTCGCAAACTGCTAAAAATAATAGACGGCGTTATCAAATTTGGAACAGCTAATACTAAAACTCCCTTGGAAGTTAATAAATCCATTATCATATGTACAGAATCAACTGGGCACATCAAATGCTCTAGCACATGACTCATGATGATTAAATCAAACTTGGTGTTTAAATTCTGTAAATCCTCTAAATCATTTATCTGTATAATTTCGTTAATTGGAGTCCTTGATTGAGCAATTTCCAGACATTGTGAGTCAATATCAACAGCTGTAATTGTCACATCTGGCATTTTCTCTTTTACCAAAGCAATTGTATGTCCCACGCCAGTCCCAACATCTAAAATACTTGCATCATCTCTTGCATACTTACATACTATTTCGGCCAGTATAAAGTGATATGGTTGAGGTGATTGGTCGTAGGGTATATGGAAATTTTTACTTTCAACAATGACTTGATTCATCCTTCACCTTATGGGTTATTCAATTAACTTAATACCAAATGCTATATCTGTCGCTTCAAATGTGTTTTTCTAATACTTGTATAAAAATCCACAAAGTTCGCTAATGAAAAAATTTTTGATTTTAATGCAAAAAAGAAAAGAATGAGAGCTGTGATGGCAGATAGTAAACTTATTGCACCTATGATTGTCCAAATATTTCCAAAAGATAAATAATTCTCAAAGAACATGTGAAGCAATATGCTTATTGATATGATCATAAGTATATATTTTATTAAATAAGAATAGA
>JBFKKF010000605.1:0-1513 GCA_041631355.1 Bacteriovoracaceae bacterium
AAATGGCCCAAAAATAAAAATTATTGTTCCACCGGTTAGTCCGACAATAAGTGTCTGTTTTTACTCTATTAGCCTAATATTATTGGCAATTTTTGAATTTCAAAAAAAACACCACTTAGCCCACTTTTCCAAGCTGTTGAAATTAGGTCTTTTTCACATCTAAAAAAAATATTCAAGTATTTGCCTTATATTAAAGATAAGTACTAAGAGGAGGGAATCATTGTACTTTTTAAAAATAATTCTGCTAAGCTTGATTGTGTGCGTAAACCTTAGTTTTGCACAAAGTCAAAAAACAGAAATTACAGAAGATTTTAATCTCGATAATAAGCTGAATGGTTCGGCCACGTCGGATTATATTGTCAAAACAAAAGACGACTTTCAGTCTCCTCTTTCAGATAAAGAACTAGAAACACTCTATAAGTACAATCCACATCTACACTCTTTAAATCAATTTAAAAGAAAGTTTAAAAACAACGACAGAATTATCACCCACGAAAAAATAAAACTTCAATACTGCAATTATGAAGTCAAAAAGGGTGATGAACTATCACAGCTCATTAAAAAATATAGTTTCAATCGACCGTATGCTTTAAACCTTATGAGCTTAACAAAGCAAAAAAATAAAATTGAATACAACAAAATTGAAGTTGGGCAAAAAATTAAAATACCAGTATACACCTTTCTTAAACCCTTAGGACTTAAAGCTGAATGTGAACAGATGCTTAATGAGCATATAAAAACACCTTTTATTGTTAAGACACCATTTGCAAGAGTAAAGGTGAATAACAATAATAAATTCTTTTATTCAGGTGAAGAGGTTAACGAAAATGATCATAAGGTTGCTTTTCAAGAGTTAAAAGAAATACCTTTGGACCTAAGTCCACTTATGTCACCAACACCGGTAAAAGTACCAAAGAGAATGATTGCTAGTGTTGAACCTGAATCACAAAAAAAGCAAGCTAAAACAACTATAGCCTTTGAGCTTGGTGGTACAATAACAAAGCTTATAAAGCTTAAGCCGTCTCAACCTGTTGTAGCAATAGTACCTAAGGTCACAAAGCAGCCTGAAGTTTTGGCATCTCACGAAAAGACCAAAGATGAAGGAAAGCTTGAAGATAAAAAACTTATAAGTAAAGCTCATGATAAAACTAAGAATGAAGCAGAGATTGAAAAACAACAACCCGAGAAATCAGAAGCTTCAACTGTTGCAAGACAAATCGCTTCCGAGGAAACAGATCAAGTCATCGAGGTAACAGAAAAGCGCACCCTATTTACTTTAGAGCCAGTGGTTAATTTCTTTTACTCTCGTATTACTGGAACGGATCCAAATGATAATTCAAAAGGTGATTTACTATCTAAGTTAAACTATTCTCTTGGACTTAAGTTTAACTATTTATTCAGAGAATACTTAACTCTTTACACAAAATACCAACAAGCAAGTCATGAATTTCTTCAAACGGCTCAAGACGCAAAGCAAATTGGAGTATCAACCATCAAAACAAATAATATAGAA
>JBFKKF010000606.1:0-1512 GCA_041631355.1 Bacteriovoracaceae bacterium
CTGGGTATGCAGCAGAAGGTGTTACTGATATCCCTATTGATAGCTTACAAGCAATGCCTACAGCGACCAGTGCAATCATGAGGAACTTAACGACTGATCTAGGAGAAATCATCCTTGAAGGTCGACCTTACTCAGCAGAAGACTTTCTGACTAGTCTTGCTTCAGGTGCAACAAATGTAAATTTAGGAGAAGGTTATCTAAACGAAATCATCAATTCTTCGGCCAATGTAGGGAAAGATTACACTGTTTCCACAATTATCCATAAAGAGAAGTTTGATAAGGAAGCCTTTGAAAAAGCACTCATCTCTGGGATGGCCAATGGATTTACCAGAACTTCAATCCAAGGGTTGATTAAAGCATACATTGAGCCTCATATTCCTGAAGAACACAAAAGGCTAGATAAAAAGCTTGCTGGTAACGTAGTTCAAGTATTCACGGGACTTTTTATTTCTCAGCACAAAGAAATGGCCAGAAATGAGATCGAGAAGTTTCAGCAATTATCTCCCGAAGAACAAGAATATATCGTTAATGTACTACAAGAGAATGAAAAAAGTTATTACCTTAAACTTGCAGCAGCCTTAGGTAAAGATGTTAACGATCTTACTATTGAAGATTTCAACTCCGATTTTGCACAAGAGGTATATAACGATCATATTAACGCAACTCTACTAGACCCTGCATCTGATCCCAAACTGGCAAAAGCGACAGAACTAATTAATGTTCAACAAAGTGGACGGTCTGGAGCATCTTTTGGAACTGGAATAAAAGCTCTTTTCTTTGCACTTCAAGTCGTAAATGTATATCTACTTAAAAGCGATTTTGAAAAATTTGTTGAAGACTACGAAGGTTCAGGAAAAACTTTTGAAGAGTTTGTCGAACAAAACCCTGGTAGAACAACCATGCTTTCGGCCGAAATTACTCTTACGGTGATTCCAATGCTTGGAGTGCTTGCAAAGGCAGGAATCAATGGAGCTCAAGCGGGGAAAATATTAAATTCCGCACGGAAGTTAGAGATAAAAAATAAAGAGAGAATGGTTAAATTAGGTAAGGCCATGACTTCTAAAAAAGTAAACCCTTTTGAATTAAATCCAACACATAAGATAACAATGAGCAAAAAGAAGTTTACCAAGTTTAAAGAACAGTTAAAACATGATGGGATGGTCAGGGATACCGTTAAATATGTAGAATATAATGGGAAAAAATATATCGTTGATGGACATCACAGGGTAAGGGCTGCAAAAGAATTAGGTATGAAAGACATCCCTGTCGAAAAAGTAAAACTTCCATTTAAGGGATATAATTCAGTTGATGACCTTCTTTCGGGAGGAATGTAATGGCAATTTGGCAGTTTCACATTCAAATAGTATCTAAGAAAGAAATTGAAGATAAATATCAATCAATTCCTGAGATAATTGGTGAAAATGATATTGAAAAAATGGAAGGATGGCCTAACACCACCTCCCTAGACAAACCTATTGAAATGCTTTCTAATTTTCTTCAACCTAAAAAAAG
>JBFKKF010000607.1:0-1508 GCA_041631355.1 Bacteriovoracaceae bacterium
TATCTGATACCGGGGCTGAAGCAGTGACGACTGAAGGAGAACCTGATGAATAATGTTGAGCCATGGGTATTACTTCTTAGTTCAGACAATGTATTAAATGCCCTCTTTAAAAATAGTTTAGAGGGGACAAATATAAATATTGATTGTTTTGATGATTCGGCTAAAGCGCTTGAAAAGTGTGAGTATCGTCCCTACGCCTTAATTATTATTGACTCCATTTTTATTAAAGAGACCGGAAAGATGGAGTTGTTCGGCAAGATCAACAAGAATTACATGAACCAAGATACTCCTATCTTTGTTATGGTTGAACAAGATGTAACTGAAGGCTTTATAGATCAGGCATTCTCTTTAGGGGTTGTGGACTTTATCAATAAGCCCGTTGACTTTAAAGTGTTAGAGAGAAAAACAGAATACTTTGTGAAACTTTATAGTCAAAAAGAAAGAATTAAACAGGCGAGGGCCAAGACGGAAAGACTACTTAAGTCCAGAATGAGCCTAGTTGCCAATGTGACCCATGAGCTAAGATCTCCTTTATTTGCTATGCAGGGAATGATTGAAGAAATAAAAAATCGAGTTCCCCAGGGAGAACTCGACTCTGTAATTCATAAGCTGGTAGTAAATACTGATCATCTCTTGAGTACAGTAAATGATTTTCTCGACTTTTCTAAAATGGAATTAGAAGCTCAGGGGATTGAAAATGTAACATTTGATATCAGAAAATTATGTGCTGAGACAGTTGAAATTATGAAATATCAAAGCCATGCTAAGAAGCCGGTTAAGATTTCATATTTTGTTGATACAGAGATTCCTTCCTCAATAAAGGGAGATAATAAGAAAATTAGGCATATCCTCTTTAACTTGATTTCTAATGGATTGAAATTCACTGAAGCGGGGGAAGTTAAACTAAGTGTACTTCTTAGCGAAGACACAGAAATTCCCATGTTAACCTTTGAGGTAGAAGATACGGGGATTGGAATACCACAAGAAATGCAAGAAAAAATCTTTAAAGAGTATGCTCAAATTGTAGATAATCAGAACACAGATATTGTAGGAACGGGGCTTGGACTTTCTATCTGCAGAAAGCTTGTTGACTTACTTGGTGGGAAACTTGTAGTTAACTCAACTGTTGGGACGGGAAGTGTATTTAGCTTTACTATTCCTTTTGAAACAGAGGGGAGTGACGATGTAAATGAAACAACTCTTGATGACCTGAAGAAATTAATCGAAAATACTAATTTGAAAATTATGGTTGTTGATGATGTCGAGGACAACCTATTTGTAATGAAAACGTATTTGAATGCAGATAGTGTTGAACTTGAACTTCTTTCAGACCCTGATATTGCCTTATATAAATTGAAGGCAGAAAAATACGATATAGCTTTTATAGACCTAAGTATGCCTCGAAAATCAGGATTTGAAGTTGTAGAAAATTTCAGAAAGTTTGAAGAGGAGTTTGGGACAGGAAAGCTCTCTGTCTTTGCCCTTACTGCTTATGGTCTTACCGTTGA
>JBFKKF010000608.1:0-1502 GCA_041631355.1 Bacteriovoracaceae bacterium
AGCAGCTCAAACATTCTAATTTTTTAAGATACTTCAATACAGCTGCTGAACTCACTGGTGTGGATCTATCTAATATTTGTATTGAGATTACTGAATCTATTCTGATGGAAGATTTTGAGCATGCTGTGACTTTGCTCGGAGAGCTGAAAAATCTTGGTGTCAGCATTGCGGTTGATGACTTTGGTACAGGATACTCCTCTTTAGCTTATTTAAAAAAACTTCCTGTCGACTTATTAAAAATAGACCGAGCGTTCGTCCTGGAGCTAGATGAAATGAAGCCACATCCTCTTATAGAGTCAATGATTGCAATGGGACGGTTTATGAATTTAGATGTTCTATCAGAAGGTGTGGAAACAGAAATACAACAGAAAGCTCTAGAAAGTTTTGGTTGCAAATTATTTCAAGGCTATAGGTTTTCCAAACCATTAAACAGAAATGACTTTGAGTTATGGCTTTTAGAACGAGATAAAAAAGACAATTTATCTAATTAAATACTTGGACCGACGAGAAAGCAGTCCAATTTCGAGCATTATCGTCAGGGGAATTCTTCAGAGAAATCGATTAGGTAGACATGATGTGTAAAAGTTTCAGAGCTAGTCTGAACTAATAAAGATAATTTATATCCCGATTGAAATAACTTTTGACCCAGATAATTCGATATTGTCGATTACTGTAGGTATCCGTCAATCTGGGGAGGTCAACCTGCCCGAGAGACGCCTTTTAACCTTCTCTCCTAGTGTAATGGACTGACCAGGGTAGTTAACACTGAAGTGACAACTAAAACGAACGCCGCGACAACCATCTCTACCCCAATGGAGCGACGTAGTTTTTCTTTGCTGTTATTAACGTCATCTTGATCACCACTGTTCAACTTAGGAACCAGACTAAACTTATGTCTGGCAGCTATTATTAACAGTCCTCCGACAAGAAAAAGTTTTATTAAAAAAGTAATGCCATAAGGTTGCAGCAATGCCTTCAGTGAAAACTCATTGATATAATAAAAAAGAATACATCCCGCCAGTATGAGTAGACTTACAATTACACTGGCGGATTGTCCAAAACGATGCATTAACCTGTGAAGCTCACTAGCCTCTAGTCGTTCACTAGACTGATACAGGGGCCACAATGACCCCATCCACCAGGCCATTACCAAAACATGCACCACAAGTATCAGTTTAATTGCCCCAGATAGTTCAGCACTGTGTCCAAACAAAGTGAAACTAAACGCCAGTCCTAAAATAGATAACAACAATGCAATCGTCGCGAGGCTACCAATAATCTTTGAGTCACCCACTTTATAGCAGAGAACAGTGGCTACAAGGGCAGTAAATAGAAATATGACTCTGAGTAAAGAGGCATCTCCAACCCCAGACTCCCAAATAAGTTGAAGATAAAGTTCGTCAAACATTCCTCGCCAGCCACTTTCAGCAAAAGCTCCGACTTGCGCAAAAAAGAAAATAACCGCTCCAATAAAACCTAGCACCAGAGATGAGGTTAAAAAT